>NZ_CP038468.1 GCF_004684345.1 Citrobacter tructae | reverse complement strand
CCAATAGAATCTGACGTTTTAATTCCTGATACGCAGAGCAACCCGGATGGGACGCTCGTGACATCTCCCGATGATATCGGTCAGAGTAGCCAGAGCGTCGCCGAAGCAGGATCGTATGCACCGTTACCTGACCTGGATGATTATGCAGACATACGCGCGCAAATGGACGACCCACAGTTTGGTGAATGGATGCACAGTCAGTCTGACGACTTACCCCATAAGCCTGCTCAGGAACAATTTACAGCCCACGAACTGCAGGAAACGGATGAACAGGCTGTAAAACCTGAGGCTGCATTGCATGATAAAAACGCTGAGCCCACGGCGCCGGTCTCGTCTGAATTACCAATCCCTCCACAGTCCCCCGGAGCACCATTAACCGGGAAAAAACAGGAACAGGCACAGACAGCCAACGCAGATGCAGACATGCCAGAGCTGAATCCAAACTGGACGAAAACTGCAGAGAATGAGGTGAATGAAGCGGATGGGCTTGTCTATGGACCGCGAAGACCGGAACCGCTGCAGCGGGAAGATCTGGATAAAATCATCAAAGCCTTGTCAACAGAAGAGCAGCGCGACAACACGGTGCTCTACCGCCTCGACGGGGAAGATGCCTTTCGCGATCTCGGCAACCGCCTCGAAATGTGTAACGGTGCAAGTCAGGACAAACGAAGGGTACTCGCCGCGCTGGCGGTTGCATCACGCTTTTACGGCGGCGTGGTGGAGCTAACCGGCAGTATGGAGTTTAAAGAGCAGGCTATGCGGCTCATTATCGAAAATGACCTCGATATCCGCATGAAGTTGCCTGCACAGCGCGCTCAACTTGAGGCACTTCGGCAACAGATGGGGACGACCAGTGATTCAATCACAACGCATATACCTACGCCAGACCTGAATCGGCAGACACCATCACCTGATGCCGCACCACCACAGTCATCGGCAACAGCCGCACCTGAAGCTGTTTCCTCTAACGCGCCAGGTACACCAACACCCCCTGCATCACCGAACCCGGTATCACAGGCACAAGAACCCGGCGCGCCTCAGCCGGCGTTTTCATCCTCTACTGAGGCTGTCGCGTCAAAGGCTGCCGACAGTATCCGGGTCCCGGAAATGCCCGCTGAACCAGCGCCCTCCGCACTGAAGCCAGGACAAAGCATCACGGCGGTATTGAAAAACTTTGGCGAGGCGACCTACGAAAATAAAGAGAAAAAGGGTGGGAGCTTCTTTATCGAGCTACAGAACCGTGGAGGGAGTCATACCTACTGGGGGCAGGATTTAAGAGAACTTATCGAAAACCACAAAACCGGTGATGTGGTTACACTGACGCTTAACTCCCGTGACAGCTGGCATGTACCAGGAGAGGAAAATGGACGCGTAAAAAATAACTGGTCATTGACATCCGCCTCGACGGGCCTTGCCGTGGCGCACGATCGGCCAGAGCAGGGGCAACCCCTGCAAGTTTTTCCGGTCGATACGTTTGGCCGTCTCACTCAGCAAATCCGTCAGGCCTGGCCCGAGTACACCACAGACCTGAAGTTGCCACCTCGCCTGGAAGAACGGCAGTTTTATCTGGGTGAAGACAGGCACCCGGTGAAGTCACCGGTAGCTGCAGCAAGCATTTTGCCACCATCCACAGACGCCCCAGACAGGTTGATACCCGTTATGGCCTCCATGGACACACAGTCAAACCAGTTAGACCTGCTGCTTGTACAGTCAGCGGGGGAACACCTGCAGGGTATGGTGCGACTGGATGGCACACTGTATCCGGCACTGGCCACACCAACTACCGACAATAGTCAGTTGGTTATCAATGCCATCACCGACGACGGCCCCCGCTTTGCGGGTTACGGGCAGGCGGTGAATTTCGAACCCGACGGCACCACCCGTGCCGCACCTCAGCTGATGAAGTTCCACCTGAAAGGTCGGGAAGAGGATACACCGCTTCCTGCCCGACTCTACACACCGGAAAAACAGGCAGACACCCTGTTCCAGCGTCTGGGTTTTGAACAGACCTGGAAACAATGGGATGACGCACGAAAGCCGGAGGGCAGACAGGAAAAGGCGCTTCATCAGGAACACTCCCACAGCCCCGGCCGCTAAGCCGATAAGGAGAGAGAATGCGATATCACATGCTTAAAGCCGGACTCCTGTCCGGCTTCTTGCTTTTTTCTACCACCGCTGCGGCGGCGACCTGCCGAGCAGGAAGTGCCGCTGAAGCGGGTAGTCAGGCTGGTTATGAGCGAGCCAGGGCGGCCGCAACAGCCTGGGAACAACGCGAAAGCAATGTCTCATCCTCCCTGCAGTCCTGTCTGTCCCGTATCAAGAGCGTCAAAGTGAGCCTGCCGCAATTCCCCGGGCTCGATGACATCATTTCTCAACTGGAAAATAAGGTCTGCGAAGCTGCCCTTGATAAGGTCAACGAACAGATTCCAGACAACATCGATCCCTGGAAAAACTTCAACTCCTGAAACCTATGACAAAACTGACTCAACCGGCCCCCCCTGCAAAGGGGCGGGCCTCCTCCCCTGCGGAGGATCCACTGAACGATGCTGTGAAAATGATGATCACGGCAGAAAAACGCCAGAAAATGGCACCAGAGCTGATGAAAAGTAATCTCCGGCTGGGGACTGGTCTACTTATCAGCATAATCCTCAACGCCGGTTTAACCTGGGCTCTGATACAACAGCCACGAGATTACTTTGCCACCGACAGCGGACGCCTGATTCGCCTGGCTCCCACATCCGAACCAGCATGGAGCCAGGACGATGCAATCGCCTTTGGCAGCAAGGCTCTGATGCGGGCCTTTAACCTGGACTTCGTTCACTATCGTGAGCAGGTATCTTCTACGGCCTCGCTGTTCTCTGAAGAAGGGCACGCCAGTTACATCCAGGCACTCACTAACTCCAATATCTATGATGCCCTGAAGCGTGAACGTATGAACCTTACCGGCTCCGTTGGGGCTGGTGTCGTCATCCGGCGTGGACGCCTGTCTGATGGAACCTGGTTCTGGACTATGCAATATCCGGTACGTCTGCGTCTGGTTGGTCAGACAACCAGCAAGCCCGAACAACCTTTTGTTTTCGAAATCACCATCCAGCGCGTAGATCCACGACAGAAACCTGTCGGGATGGAAATCCGCCAGATGATCTCACGCAACGCCCCCCGCAACCTCTGAGGCTCCCGCCATGAAACTTCGTTATCTCATGACCACGCTACTGCTGTGTGGTCCGGCTCTCGCAGTCGCTGCTGACAATACTGGCTGGCAGAACGCCAGGACACCTGGCGCAACAAGTGCAGCTCCAGCCCAGCAAGGTGCTGAACCACATACAACGGACGTACCCGCAACCCGGATTAGTGGGGAGTTACCGGCACCAGGACAAAGCTCACCGCTGGTAGACGAAGCGGCAAGCATGGACTCGCCTCTGTCAGCGGATGAGATACGCGAACTGCGTCTGCGACTGACAGACAACGAGCGGTCGGTAAATGCTCCAATGATAAGCGTGGTTCCGCGCATCAGTTCGTTAACCCTTAATCTTTCACCAGGAGCCAGTATCCCGTTGGTACGTACGGCCATGAACAACCAGAGCGTCGTTACCCTGACAGACATCAGTGGTGCGCCGTGGCCACAGTCGGATCCGCCAATTAATGCCAGTCCGAAAAATTTTGATGTGAAGTTCAATGCTGGTAGCAACATGCTAACTATCACCCCACTGCGTCCGTGGGCGGCAGGAAACATATCCGTCTATCTTAAAGGACTCGATGTACCGGTCATGATTAACGTGACAAGTGGTGAGACAGACACCCGTACAGCCAGCCAGGAGATCGACAGCCGACTGGATTTACGCGTCCCACGCCTGGGTCCCGGCACCATGGCCCCAGGCGCGCCAGTCGATAAAATCGCACTCCATAGTGCCACTTTGCAGGCCTTTCTGGATGGCACTCCACCAGAAGATGCACACCGCCTCAAATTCCAGGGCAACGTTCCTGACACTGTTATATGGCAAAGCGGTGATGATCTGATGGTCCGTTCCCGGGCAATGCTTCGCGATGAGTTTGAACAGACACTCTCTTCAGCGGACGGCACACATCTCTGGAAACTCCCCCTCACCCCGTTACTGACCTTCTCAGTGAACGGGAAATCCGTTCACGTCACGCCGGAGCTTCAGTAATGAGCGCAGAACAGGATGCCGGAAATAACGGCAAAAAACTTATTTCAATAATCGGATTTGGAGCCCTGGTTTTACTGACTGCCGGTTACTGGTTAGTGTCATGGCTGGCACATGACCCTTCAGGAAAGGATTCTGCCGTCAATCTTAACGGCACTGCCTCAAGTGCCGTAACCACCACAACAGAAAGCCCGCGATACCGTGAGCTACTGAAAGCCTCAAACGACTTAGGTGCGCAAGAAGCCGCACGAACTGATTCATCTTTTATCGCCAGCCTCCCGGTAGGCCTTGAAGTCACGGAACCCCCGCCTGATAAGCCGCCGGTAACAAAGCCGGCATCACAAGACTCGCCATCTCCACAGTCGGGAAAATCGTCACGACGCACGGAAAACACGGCCGGAGAAGAGCAGGCAAACGAGAAGCGCCAGGCTCAACTCCAGAAACTGCTCACGAGAATCAGTGCCGCGCAGGCGGGCGGTGACGCACCGGTTCTGGCCACTGCACTGGCCAGCGTTACGCGGACTTCACCAGAGTCTGGTGCTGGCCGCCAGGCAGAATCCACAGCTAAAACAGAAAGCGCACAGGTCTTCGTCCCTGCACTCACTCGTGCGTCCGGTTATATGGAGACTGCCGTGGATTCGGATAACCCCAACTCAGAGGTGGTTGCGGTCATACCTGCAGGGCCGCTGGCTGGCGCCAGACTCCATAGCCCTTCAGTAAAACTTGCCGGAAATGGACTCGATATCAAATTCACCAGTATGAGCTGGAAAGGAATGGAACTGAACGTAAAAGCAAGCGCACAGAGCGAGAAAAACCTGATGTCTTCAATAGCTTCCGATGTCAACCATCGATGGGGGACACACATCGTTCTACCAGCTGTATTAGGTGGTCTTGGAGATCTGGGGGGGCTGTACAAGGATGCTAATACTCAAGTCATGCAGTCCAGCGTCGGAACAGTCACCGGACGCGTAGGGAAACCTGACGGCAGCACAGTAGCTGGCGTAATGGTCGGTGGCACAGCACAGACAGGTGCGGAAGTCATCAAACAGGAGATGGCCCGCGAGCCGTTCCGCCAGGTAACAGTTAAGCAGAAAGAGGTTATCTCCATTCTCTTCGTTGAATCAGTAACTTCAGACGACATTATCAGTAATAAGAAGGCCGCACTCTCCGCTGCCAGTACATCAGCACCAACACCTGTTGCAGCAGAGCAGCAAACTGAATCCCGCCTGCAGGAAGCTATAGCGCGCCGCCAGGCTGAAATCCGTCGTCAATATGGCGACACCGTACCCGTGAGGAACAATGATGAATCAGCAAATTGACATACCTGAAGAAGATACGCTGGAAAACGAGGATGATTTTGGCGCGCCAGACCCCCGTCAGAAACCACCTTTATGGAAACGGGAGCTGCTGTTTGGCTATTCTCTACCGTGGCTTCTCGGGATAACTCTTCTGGCAGTGGCCAGCCTCTGGTATCTGTTCGGTCCGTCACTGTCATTTACAAATAACACACCGTCTGAAAGCAGCTTCAGTGAGGTTGAAAGTACGCTCGACGGTGCACCGCAAAATGCAGTTGAGACTATCCAGCACACGAGGGCTTCGATCCCCGTAGCGCAGCCAGCGACACAAATTGCACCTCCGATGCTCCAGGGCGATACGGCGAGCATGATGACGGATATTCGTGACGAGCTGAACGACCGTGATCGAAAGATAAATGACTCTATGACGTCACTGAAAGACAGCGTCACCCGTCTGTCTGATGCTATCAAGAGGGATGAGGCATACGCGGTAGAAACGCGTGCCCAGCTTAATGACCTGATACAAAAGCTGGCAGTACTGGAAGCCCGGGCAAGCGTCACTGATACCTCAAAACCCGCTTCCAGGTCCCAAAAACGGCAGGTAGCCAGTGCTATTTCAGGCATGAAAATCATGTCACTGGAGTCGGGAATGGCCTGGATTAAATGGCAGGGCAGTACCTGGTCCGTCCGGGAGGGGGATACGCTGGGTAAAGTCACTATTCGTCAGATTGATCCCGCCACACGCTCTGTGGTGACAACAGGAGGAACCCTGCGCTAATGGCACTGGATGCCATTACGCTAATAGAGAACCTGGCTTCGGGCATCTTCACCGCTGGACTGGATTTACTGTTCAGTTGGTCTGAGATGATTGGTTTTTTTGGCCTCATCGCCCTACTGGTCCGGCAACGTTCCAGTCGTGGTCCCTTATCCCCGGGCAGGTTCGCTATTGGCCTTTTTTCCTGCGCCGCACTGGTATCCCTTCCCTCCATAATTAATGCCAGTGGTGCTCAGCTTGGTTTTGGCGCTACATCCTTTGATGCAATCGCTTATGTGCAGCCCGCCACCTACGGCGTTGCTGCAGGGGCCGCTAACGCCGTGCTTTCCCTGGTTCGGCTCGCAGGTGTGGGATTTGTCTATGCAGCACTAGATATGTTTCGACGTTCAGAACTTGAAGGGCATACCGCGCTCAGTTCAAGCGAAAGCATTCGTGCCGCGACCGTAAAACTGATGGCCGGAACCGCGATGGTCTTTTCACCTCAGCTCATCGATGCCGCGCTCGCCACCTTCGGACTCGCTTTTTAACACCATTCGTTTTTTTATAACCCAAGGAGACACCATGTCACTTTTCCGTGCTATTTCCGCGCGTATTTATGCCGTTGTTATTTTCTGTCAGCTGACCATGATGAAGTGCCGTGAGCGAATGATTCAGGGGTTGTGTGCCCTGGCCACGTTCCTGTTACCCGGCATGGCCTTCGCCGAAGGCGATCTTGCTGACATGCTTAGCAGCGCCGCTGCCGGTGCTAAAAGTGGTAAAACTTCTGGCCTGGAAATTGCCCAGGCGATCGGAGTATTCATCTTCATCGGTTCCCTGCTGGCTTTCAAAAAAGTTGGTACCAACCCGCAGATCACCGTGGGCCGCTGCTGTGCAGGTCTGGCTATTGGCGGTCTGCTGGCCGTTGTCCCTGAAGTTATGAGTCGTACCCAGAAACAGCTTGGTACCAGCTCCGTCAATATCAGCTAAGCACAGGAAAGGGTCGGTGTTTACCGACCCTTTCAGGAGAAAACGATGAGTAATAAGAAAAAGACACCTGACCTTCGGTGGCTACATTCACTTCCAGTACCTGATGTTGTCCATACCACAGCCCCCCAGCTTCCTGCCCCTGTGAGCGTTTCAGGGGGACGCTGCTATTGCTGCGGTGCTGATATGAAACATCTGTTTATGTTACCAGAATCTCTGCCCTTAACCCGACTTGCGGAAGAAGCACATGATGCAAAGGCCAGACTCGTCAGAGCGAAAGATACGCTGGCTCAGCTGGCGTCCCGCCCCACGCCACAGGTACCGGCTGAATACGAAAAACATACTCGTGCACTGAAAGCCGCACAAACCGGGATGCAGCACGCATCACTTGCAGCCCGCCGCCTTGCCCTGCGCCAGATTCCCACCGCGCTTCTGACCGATACCGGTTTACTGTCTGATACTGAATATGCTGAGTTCGAACGGCTCACGCAGCCGTTTAATCTCTGTTTTATCTGCCACGCCTGGCATGCCCTCAACGGGTTTGCTGCTGCTCAGGGGGTAATGGTCTGGTTACCGGATCTGCATCCACGTAATGTCGTCGCCCTGAACCGAAAAGCGCTGCAGGCCGTCTTCAGCAACATTCCTTACAAAATTCGGGAGGGTCGCCGGGTGCTGTCGGAATTGACCCGGCATCGATTGCCTCTGGAAGAACGTTTCGGAGGGTGGCGGCCTGCTGATTATGCCGACGCGCTTAAACGCTTCCCGCCAGTCATTCGCGATGACATGCGACAGAAAATGAATGGAGTGGCGTTGATCCTTACACCGGATTCAGTAACGGACAGTGACGTGCTGTCAGAAATCCCGCAGAAAAAAATAGTATCGGCGCTGCCCACTGGCACCACTGTCACACAAAACTGAAGCGCACCTCGTCACACAGATGCGCCATCGAGCCCATCAATACACGCCATCCTGGTGGAGTCTTCACTGCTATGAATATCAACCGCCTTGTCTTCGCCATTGAAGACGTTATGAACACCTTTTCCCGTTTCACCATCTCTGCTGACTTTGTCGACTATTGCGACATTCGCACTGTGATCGGACTGGACAAACACGACCTGGAACTCAGACCCTGGCTGGAAGCACCTTATATTGGCGTAACCCATCATGGTTATTACCTCTCTGCATTTGAAATTTCCGGGGCATTGCGTGAACTATCAGAAACCGCCTCAGCCGACCATCCGGATGCGTTTGAAGGAATGATCGCGCACCTCACATCCACACTCAGTACGACCTGGAAAAATACCGGCCATAAGTTGGCCTTCATTTTTGAACGAGATCCGGAAAAAGGGCGTGACGAAGTCAGCACCATGATCGCCCCACAAAAACGCTCAATTCAGCACATCGGCATCCAGTTGGATGACCTGCTCAATGAAAAGGTAAACGTAATTTCACCTTGGCTTGTCCGTGAGCGATGCTGGCTTGCCGTCTGGAGTTCACCGACACTGGTGAGCCATCAGGAAAGAGCAGATTTCAATACCACCGTTCGGGCTATCCAGGATAAAGCGCCGGTCGCGCGCTTTGGACAGGAGCCCTGGCGCTGGCAAATGTCTGGTCTGAAGATCAGGCATGACAGCTTTATCTCTACTCTTGAAAAAGCACTCGTACGCGGCGGAGACGGCTTACTTGTCCGCCTGCTAGACGTGCCTGAGTTCTGTAACGAAATCAGACGTGAAACAGCACGTAACAGCACATCGGCAGCATGGCGCCCGGCACTGCCGGGGAAAGCCGCACCCTCGGGTACGCTTCAGGATGATGACGCCACGGCTCTGCTTGCTCCCTTCCTGAATTTTCAGGTTTTTGGTTGTACACCAAAAACTGAAGGTAATCTTGTGTTTGCAGAGGGACTATGGCATGGCATGGTAGCCATAACTCTGCCTCCTCAGAACCCCAGCCCCTTCAATGAACTGGTTAAACTGGTTCCACGTGCCGTTCCCTGGCGTATTCGGATCGATATAATGCCGGGTGGGATGAAGGCGCTGGGCTGGAAAAAGAATATTTCATCATTTGGACAATTTATTCCCTCCATTCGTCCTCTTTACGACGCTTTTACGCAGTTGGCTGAAACGGATGAACGAGATCCAGTTTGTGTGATGACCATTGTGGCTTCCACCTGGGGGCGTACCCGTGAAATATGCACCCGTAATCAGATGCTGCTTGAATCAGCTATGCAGGGATGGGGAGTCTGTAACACGACCACAACCTTCGGTGATCCACGTCGGGGATGGGTAAACAGCATGCTGGCAGCGTCAGCAGGTTCAGGCCCCGTCCCGCTTTATCCGCCACTATCCCATGCGCTTTCTATGCTGCCCTTCAACCGACCAGGTTCCGTCTGGCGCGGGGAAGGTAATTTGATGCTGCACACTGAAGACGGCTGCGCCTGGGAAGTTGGGCTGGGTTCTTCACGACAGAACAAGCACACCGAACTTGCACCAGGTGACTCAGGTCTTGGTAAGTCGGTACTGATTAATACCCTGACGGAAATACAGGTATCTTCCGCCCAAGTTTCACTTCCCTATGTGGCGCATATCGATAAAGGGTTCAGCGCTATGGGGTTCATCCAGCTGATTCGTGACAGTCTGCCGGAGGAGCGAAAGGACGAAGCCGTCGGTATTATTCTCAGCAACGACCCGTCTAAGTCGCGCAATGTTTTCGATATCCTGTACGGTGCCCATAAGCCAGTAACGCCGGAGAAGCAATTTATCGCGTCCATGTTGATGGCCTTCTGTATAGAACCGGATAAAGGGACGCCTCCTAACCCGACCGATACCCGGCAGATAGTGAACCGCCTGATTGATCTGGCGTTCGACATGCGCAGCGGTATTGAGCCAAACATGTTCCGGTCAAACGTAGAGCCAGAAGTGGATGAGGCACTGGAGTCATCCGGGTTGAGAGATGAGCACGATCAGGAATGGTGGACTGCGACGCCATGGTATGAAGTACGTGATCTCCTCCATGAGCGCGGGCAGTTATCCGCGGCTCAACGGGCGCACTATCAGGCAGTACCCGAACTCGCTGATATGCCAGCGCTACTACGCAGTGAGGCAATTCAGGAGAGTTTTGGCAGAGTACAGCGTGACGGTTCACAGGAGCCACTGCTGGAATACATTGAGCGTTGCATGATTCAGGCTCGTCAGGACTATCCGATGATGGCCAGTCGGACTCGTTTCGCGCTGAACCCGAACACACGCATTATTGCCGTAGACTTAAACAACGTCGCCGGCGATAAGACTCCGGCAGGCAGACTGAAAACCGGCATAATGTTCCTCTTTGCTGGCCACATAACAGCTGGTGATTTTACGCTTCCTCAGTATCAGGAAGAGATAGTGAAAACGGTGCCAGAAGCCTATCTCCCGGGCATTATGCGGCGTATCAACCAACTCGACAGCGAAATGAAAACCAAAATCTACGACGAGTTACACAACGTCAAGGGCATTGATTTCATCTTCGAAGCGCTGGACACGCAGGACAGGGAACAGCGTAAGTTTGGCATCCGCACGGTGTTAAGTACCCAGTTCCTTACCGACTACCCGAAAAGCCTGCTCGATTCTGCCAACACCCTCTGGCTGCTGCGCTACCGCCAGGAAGACATCCCTCTTTTACGGGACAGTTTTAAGATCCCCGAACACAATCTCCATGCTTTCCTGCGTATGCCAGCCGGTCCTGCTGCAGACGGTAGTGGAGTACCGATGCTGTGTATGATGCGCACGACCCAGGGCACGCTGGCGCGGATTGTCCGGTTTACGCTCGGACCGCTGGAGCTGTGGTCGCTTAACTCAGACAAAAAAGATGGTGCGCTACGCAAAAATCTCTCCGCGACGATCGGCACTGCCCGTGCCCGTCAGTTGCTGGCAGATAAGTTCCCACGTGGGTCTGCAAAAAAACTCATTGAGTACAGAGAGCGTAACAGTGGCGTCCGTGGTGATAAGGGTGTCATCGAACTGATGGCGGACGAAATGATTAACGAACTGGGGTATGACCTGTGATGTGTTCCATCCACCTGACGCCACGCTGCCGTCGCCCGGCAAAGGGACAGGTCAGACTTTCACGCCTGATGATCGATGTTGACGGCGTGGAGTTTGTTCTACCATCTCGTCACTTTCGTACAGACAGTGCAGTGAACTCTCGTGCTGTATACGCTACTGATCGTCGGGCTCCACAAGAAGCCTGTGGCGTTCTTCTTACGATCAAAGATCGTCCTCGCCAGTTGGTTACTACGGCCATATGGCAGGTAAAAGAGCCAGGCGAACAGGTGCGAGAATCGCGTCATGTGGTCCAGTGGCTGTTACCTGAGGATATAAGGACGGTGTTAAGTGATGATACCTGGTTATGGCCGGAGGGGGCAGAGACCCCACAACTCAGCCCAGGAGACTGGCCGGTACTGGATATTACCCCTTCAACTCACTCACGGATCGCTCGTCGTGGGTTGACTATCATAGACACCCGCAGCCGGGAAGGACGTATCAGCAGACGCTTTCAGACCTTCCCTCTGGTAGCCCTCGCCCCCGACCCACAGTCAGCTCGCCTTCCCAACGTATTTACCCCGCTCAACTAAATGGAGAATTTCATGATACAACGCCATCTCCCCGCGCTGGCGCTTGCCATCGCGTCCAGCCTTCCCACAGTTGCCAGTGCTTTCACCGTCAACGTGAACTCCAGTGTTCCGATAACTACTCAGGTTCTGCCTGAGATGGCCACCATCCAGGCAACGCTGGTCGAAATACTACAGATGCAGCAGGCCACCGGTACAGCAATCACACAGAATGCTGACAAGCTCGGCGCGCTGATTAATCAGGATGGACAGGCCACCCGTCAGCAAATGATTTTCAATAATGAAACCCAACGGCTGGAAGAAGCTCGACAGAGTTTTTCGGTACCGGATTCGATCTGCAGTGATTCAGCCTCCGGCGTTGCTGCACAAAGTAAAAGTGCGTCAGGTAGTACCGCATCAAAACTCTCTTCCGGCAAAGGCGTTTCCAACTCAGCGGTGCGTAAGAGGATTTCCACTGCATCAGAAGAGCAGGCCCGCGACGCTTATGACGGTGCGAACGTGCATGCAGCGTACTGCACAGCAGCAGAATATGAGCGTTTTGGTGGGACGGGGATCTGCCCAGCCGTCAGCAAAATGCCCGGTGGTGACAGCCAAGTACGCTCGATCTATGGTGGAGCAGGACCGGAAGGGACGGCACCAGCACTGTCCTGGACACAGGAACAGACCGACGCCGCAATGGCCTACATGAAAAACACATCGCGCCCTTCGGCCGGTCGCACGCCCGGTAAAGGTGAAGTCAACACCGTAACCGGACGGACGTATGTAGGATTGCTCAACGAGTACAACGGTATCACCGATGCCGCCTCTGAACCTCAGCTCTCGCTGATTGCCGACAGTAAGCCCAGTGAAACCACCCGTGATGCCCTGAAAGAAGCACTGCAGTCCCCTTCCGCAGCGCAGTATTTTGATGATGTGGCTTCACCGGAGGCGAAAGCGAAAGGCTACATGAGCCAGCGAGAATTTGAATCCTTTGAGGCCGGACGTCGATATGCCAATACAGCCTATCTCTCTGACCTGCAGCAAATGAACGGAGATAACCTTATGCGCGAACTCATCCGAACCACGGCGCAGATGAACTGGCAACTTAATGACATTAAAGAGTTGATACGCAAAGGGAACGTTATCGACGGCCAGTTGCTCGCTGCCTTTGCCCGTCAGTCCTATGCCCCACGACTAAAACAACTCGAATCAGCCATGAACCAGGGAGCGGCCAAATGACATCTGAAAAAATAGTCTCACGAAAAAAAAGCCTCACCGGGCGTATCACCATCGGATTGCTTAGCATCTTTCTACCTGTGCAGGAAACAAAGTGGTTTCTACGATCAGCTCGACACATGACATCACGCAATCTGGAGCGAATGCGTGATGCCTTTCCTGAGCTTAACACCGACGACAAACTGCCTGCTTCTCCTGATTGGGAAAAAGCCGTTGAGGAATCCGGCTGTACTACCGAACAGCTGGATAAGGGGTATGTTAGCCAGCGCCGGCGCTGGCGATTTCTGTTCTGGCTTATGATTATACTCGTTCCGCTTGCACCACTGACAACATTCATCATCTGTGGGAGTATCACTGCACACCAGATCAGCACCTGTGTGGTGCTGTTTTCCGGCGCTGGCGTGGCGTGGTCAAAAGCGCTAATCGTAACCTATCGACTGTGGCAGTTACGCAACCGGCGTGTGAGTCTTGCTGAAGGAGGCACCTTTCAGCATTTCAGGACGGAAACACATGCCTTACGAGATTCCATTCTCGGAAAATAACGGCCCTCTTCTGCCCCAACCGCCATCCCGGCATTCATGTTTTATCCGGAGTTACCGTGAAAAATCTCATTCGTGCGCTTTGTGCAGGGCTGCTTATACCTGTTATCCCGGCACGCGCCGGTGTCACTTACGATGATATAGTCTCTGCTGCGACCAATGCCCAGGACCTTTCCCGACAGGCTCTGGTCACTATCTTCGGCGACGTGGTGCTAGACCCTCTCGCCGCCGGTAATACCACGATGATCGGGAATCTGTTTGCGCTGTTTAACGGAATTATTGCCGTCCTTGCCGTCGTCTGGTTTGTGATTATTGGCCTGAAGCACATCAACAAAACGGGGCATCAGGGCAAGGTATTCAGTGGCGATCGCGATATCACCAGTACACTGAGTACAGTCTCAGGATTCTTGATGATTATCCCGACAGCCAATGGCTGGAGCATGTCTCAGCTCATCATCCTCTGGGGCGCATCGATTATGGGCGTGGGCTCTGCCAACCTGATGGTGTCCAAAGCTGCAAGTGATATTGCCAGCGGCTACTCCCTGACGGTGCAGCCCACCCAGGCCTCGACCCGTACATCTGCACGCGGTATTTTTGAGATGCAGCTGTGCAAATACGCCATCAATACGGCACTGGACGATTACAGCAGCACTGCCAATTCCACCACAGCAAAAATGACTGAGAGATTCGGTTCGTCTGGAGGAAATTATACCTACCGGGTCACGAACGGCAGTGGAGTGTGTGGCACAGCAACAATTCCGGAACAACAGAAATCAGGCTCCTCGTCTGGCTCTGGGAGCTTCTTTAATCCCTTCAGTAATAGCGACACACGTGAAGTCGTGGACGCACAAAACAAAGCGATGGAAGCCATGATTCAGGATATGGATAGCGCTGCCAGCGAGTTTGTTACAGGATTTATGAATAAGCGAACGACCGGAAACGGCACACTCCCGGATATAGAAACGCGCATTCAACGAGCTGCCAACAACTATGAACAAACAGTACAGCGTGCGCTGCCGGCACAGAGTGAGCAAAATGGCATTCAGGATGCTGTCAGGAATTACCTCGATACATACGGCTGGGCGTCTCTCGGCGCCTGGTATCAGACTTTCGCAACGGCCAACCAACGCCTGACTGAAGTTGCCAGTCGCGCACCGGCGACCAGTGGGATGTCCTCTCTAGGGGAAATTGG
Source organism: Citrobacter tructae (assembly GCF_004684345.1). Classification (NCBI taxonomy): domain Bacteria; kingdom Pseudomonadati; phylum Pseudomonadota; class Gammaproteobacteria; order Enterobacterales; family Enterobacteriaceae; genus Citrobacter; species Citrobacter tructae. The sequence goes on along the minus strand of NZ_CP038468.1, from coordinate 91,317 downwards.
CAGCGGAGAACTTTTCAGTGCAGTAATGAGCGCATACAGAACTCAATTGCAGAATTCGAGTTACAGTCCGGCGTTGGGGACCACTATCTCAAACGATGAACAAACGGCAGTAGATGGGAATGATCCAAATAGTTATTTCATGAAAACTGTCGGTGGGCCCATGCAGAGGTTAACCAACTACTTAGCAACTTCATTAAGTGGAACAGGTTCTGTAAATGGGCAAGTTAACCCGCTTATTAAGATGAAAAATGTAGGCGATTACACGTTTGGAGCTGCCGAAGGCACATTAACTGCATACACAGCTGTTCGAATCATTGCAGCTGCTGGGGAAGGAAGCTTGGTAGGTAAAGCGCTAGATTTATCTACCGGCACAGTCAGCGCGATTAATAAAGGTCTGGATGCTATATCTCCAGCAATATACTTCCTGCTGCTGCTCATGTTTACGGCTGGGTTTACCTTATCAATCTACTTACCGTTTATACCATTCATTTTCTGGATGACAGGGATTGGAAACTGGATTGTCAGTGTTCTTGTTGGCTGTGCTGCAGGCCCTCTGTGGGGAGCTACACATCTAGGTACTTCACAGGATCGAGGTAGTCGTGCTGCGTACGGCTATATCTACTTGATCGACACGATGATACGCCCAACCCTCATGGTGTTTGGATTCTTTTTCGCATCTGTCGCGATTATAGCTGTAGGTACAATCTTACACGCATTGTTCGGAGCAGCTCTGGTCAATGTTCAGGCAAATTCTTTGACCGGAGTTTTCAGTCTTGTTGGATTCTTAATGATTTATGCACGCCTGTGTACAGCACTGGTATCCAGTATGTTTGCATTACAGGCATATCTACCGGACTACGTGATTTCATTCTTGGGCGGAAGGGATGCAGCCAATACCCTTGGCAGTATGGCTGGCTCAGTGAAAGATATGTTTATAGCCGGTGGGAGAAATATACGCCATACCCCTGGAGTTAATACAAAGGGTATGAATGGCCCCGATGGAACAAATAATGATGGAATCAAAAGTTGAGATGTGGACATCTATCCAGTAGTGCTATAATATTGATTGAAATACCTAAGGAGGGTTGACTGTGAAAGATAGATTCCCTAAATGGTGGCTTCCATATTATGTAGTCAGAACTCTATTCTTGCGGTTCGGAGTTATTACATTAGTTTTACTTGCTCCGCTATTTACTTTATATGTATCGAGCGGGGATTATGTTATTGGAAGTGACTATATTTTTCTCTTTAGTCTTTGGTTTATGCTGTTCGCCCCATTCATCATAAATTACGGCATAGCCAATAATCGTAAAAAAAAGATCCTTGCTGTTATTGAGAAAATCAAGGATACAGGGCACTTCAAGCCGGACATCAACTCAGAAGGCTGGCTCTTCTGGCAAAGTACCTATCTGGGTTTCGACTTCCAGCAAGGAACGTTTTTGTACATCAGAATCTATCCTGGCAACGTTATGGATGTCATTGGTTTCGATGCTTACAGCCTTACCCGTACAGAGGTTGAAGACTCAAAGCTGCGCCTGTTCACAAAGTTTACATCGTTGCCGATGATTCTTATTGATACCGGCGCTGCATCCAGTATTGCTAACCATTTGCACGCAATGAACAATAAAGGATACAGCTATAACTTTAACTTCAATGATGTCGTGAATAAAAAACGTGCCGAGATCGAAGTTCTGACAGGACTACCAGTTCCCGTTCTTGCCTAAAACACATCTACTCCCCTCCAATAAATAGCCGGTTTAATTACCGGCTATTTTTATTAAAGTAGATCATTGCCCTGAAAATTCACTCTAAAACAGATAATGATAATTAAAACCACAATCTGACTCCTTATTGATTATTACTCAAATAAAGGGGATCCATATCAGATCCACAATAATTTAATTTTTAACCAATCAATATATTTTCACCTTCCGTTGCCATCAGTAAACACGCCTACAGACTTTAGATAAGTCCATGCGTTGTTGCCCTTTTTTATTCAGTTAGTCTTCATCTTGGGAGTTTATCCATGACATCCGCTCGCGTGGGATCGAATGACCCGCTTGAATTTCTCGGCGCCCTCGCCATCCTGGGAATTATGGTTCTGCTTGTCGCTTGGCTGTACTTGCCCGAGTTTGTGTATTGGTCATGTTTCATTTTGCATATCCTGTGGGGTATGGCTGACTTTGGACCATTCCATACCTGGGCCGCACCGCGCTATAACCTGTTGGCCGTCACCGCCAACAATGCCCAATACATCACGTACGATCAGTGGATCAACGTGATGGAGCAAACGACAGGGATCTTGATGATATTCCTCATTCCCCTGTCCACCGCTTCCCTGTGGAGCTGGTTACACCATCCAGCCCGCAACTGGCAAACTCGGCGGGTACTCGACATAAGTACATTGCCGTTCGCCATGGAAGCTATTTCTCCTGCAATTTCCCCCATCCTTAGTGAGGGAGATGCCAGTCGTCTCTTGTTGGATAAACGTCGTCCGGAAAGACGTCCGGCACAAACCCCGGAAGGTTTCGTAGAAGAACATCAACTCATCAGTAACATGCAGCTCGATGTTGCCCGCTGCCGGGCTGTTTTCATGGCGCAGCTGGGACGTCCGCTGAATGGATGGAAAAGCCTTGCGCCGCATGAAAAAACTCTGTTCGCAATATTCGGCCTTCAGTTTTTCCTGGACGATCGCCCGGCAGCAAAAGCGCTGATGGATGAACTGAACCGTTCCTGCCGTCTCAAAAGTCGCCGTGATAAGGGGAAATTCTCAGTACCAGTCTATGCGCTGGCCAGAACTGCCTTTAAGCGTGTCATCCAGAGCGAAGGCGCGAAAAAGTGGTTGCATGAGCACCGCTACGTCAGAAGTGGCATGGTCTGGCTGTACGCACATGATTTACGGCTGACACCGCCTAACTGGTTATGGCTCAAGGGAGTGGATCGTCCCCTCTTCTATGCCCTGCACCGGGCAAACACCACCAAAGGATTTATTGAAGGAGCAGGTATCGTCGCCGTCGCCCGCACCGAGAGTGAGGCTATACGACTTGGCCTGCCCTGCCCGCAAGCCTGCGTCGATGAAGCCATTGAGGGACTGCGCATCGATATGCTGTCCTTGGGGCTAATCTGGGACGAACCTCAGCCAGACCTAGACCGCAAGCGCCGCATCCGGACCAACTGGTCACTGACGGAAGATGTTATCACTCGCCCGGGAGGCGACGACGCTCCCATCTTCTGAAAATCCGAACATATCTAACGCGAATTAACATACCTTCTACTGGAGTCTCCTTATGTCACAGAAAAGCACCTACACCACCTTTCGTTGTAACGATTTCATTTACGACACAATTGTGGTTTTACATCAAAGCGGAGACGGCGATCCTCAGGCCCTGCTCATATTCCGCGAACCACAGCGTATGGCCATTCATGATAAAAAACTCATTGCCTTTTATGAGCTTTCAAAAGAAGCCGTGACACTTCTTGATGACCCGATGCACGATGCCGCAGAAGTCTTCAACACCATTGCACTGCAACTCAAAACTCAGAGTAAGGCGGTGATAAAACGGCGAATTAAAGCCCTTGTCCTGTTTGTTGGCGGTGCGTTGATTGCGTCCTCGTTATGGTTCATGGGTACAAGCAACCATACCTCACTTAATTTCAGTAGCACAGAACTGACAATACCTGAAGGGCCTGCCCCTGTTCAGCCACAACAGTCTGCCGCTATTCAGGGACAACCTAAAATGACGGTTCTCCCGTCGACTGACAATACTGTCAGCCACGCTGTACAGGCTGAATCCGCCAACATGCAGAATATTATGAAGGAAAGCCATGAATCCTTACCGGCCTCTCCTGCTGAAGCATTGCAGACGGCAGCAACACCGATAACTCCACCCACGCCAGTAACAACAGAAGCGACGGAACAGTCAGCCCGACAGAAGATGGTAGCCATACTGAAGCGCAGCGCCGATCGGGGTCTGTTCACCATCCCACTCTCAACCGGACATGAACGTACGCTGTATGCATTCCTCGACCCAACCTGTGCGGTTTGCAAAAGCATGGAACCAGCAATCGAACAGCTGGCACAAAATTACAACGTGGTCATTTTCCCTGTATCTGTAGTCAATGACGGTGGCGATGCCGTAGATAAAATCGTTCCGGTATTGTGCGAGAAAGACCTGACTGCCCGTGCTTTAGCATGGAGCGACCTTTTTCGCCCGGACGCAGGCATGCAGGTTCCTGGACAGGCGACCTCTCAACAGGTGAGTTCAGACTGTTCCGTGTCGGCTCAAGCCGTAGTGGCCGTAAACGATACAGGCTTCCGCGCATTTGGTTTCTCAGGTACACCGACAGTGCTGACTGACACAGGCATTCGTCTGGCAACAGGCATGCTGGCCGCACCTGATAAAATTGCTCACTTCATGAAAATTACCGATCCAATGACACAAGAACAGGTCGACCGTTTTGTGAGTTCCCTTAGCATCCAGGAGTAACCCTTGACTGCTCCCAGCCCTGAAGAACGGGGATTCCCACTTCAACGAGCCGAACCTAAGCCGCGTGATGCGGTTCAGGATTTACAGGCTCTCCATGGGCTAACACTGCCAGCCCGGCAGCTTTTATATTACGGGCCGCGTTGATATCACGATCATGGTCTGCCCCGCATTCAGGACAGAGCCACTGACGAATATCAAGAGGCATGTTTTTCATGGTAAAGCCGCAACAGCTACAACGTCTGGAAGAAGGGAAATACTGGTCGATAGCGACAACGCTACGCCCTGCCCATTCCCCTTTGTACTGTAGCTGGCGAACAAGTTCGCTCCAGCTTGCGTCAGCTATCGCTTTTGACAGCTTTGGGTTGCGGATCATGTTTTTCACCTTAAGGGATTCGACGCAAACAACTTGGTTTTCGTTAATCAGTTTGCGGGACAACTTATGCAGGTTATCCATCCGGCAATCGGACATTTTCGCGTGGAGTTTGGCGAGCTTTAAGCGGGCTTTGGCACGATTGTTTGAGCCTTTTTTCTTCCTGCTTAACATGCGTTGCTGCAAAGCCAGTCGCTTCGCATATTTAGCCGTGTGGCGTGGATTGCTGGTTTTGAATCCGCTGTCGGTGACGAACAAATCTTTTAAACCAACATCAATGCCGACCGTGGAAACGGTAATCGGCAGTGATACAGGTTCAAACTCGCAAAGACAGGATACGAAATATCGTCCGGCGGCATCTTTGGTGATAGTGACAGTGGATGGCGCAGACGGCAACTGACGGCTCCAGCGCACATATAACGGCGCCTTGCTCTTTGCCATGTACAACTTGCCGTCACGATATTTAAACGCGCTCGCAGTGAACTCAACCGCCTGCTTGTGGCGTTTGCTTTTGAAGGCTGGATATGCGGCTCGTCCGGCGAAGAAGTTAGCAAAGGCCATTTGTTGGTGGCGTAGCGCCTGTTGCATGGGTACGCAGGAAACGTTATTCAGCCAGGCGAATTCTGGCTCTTTTTTCAGTGCAGTTAATCGCGCGCTGGCTTGTATATAGCCGATCTTTTCCTTTCGCTCGTAGTACGCATCCGTGCGCCAGCGGAGGATGCTGTTATAGACAAAACGTACACAGCCAAACGTCTGAGCTAAAAGCTCAGTCTGCTCTGGTGTCGGGTAAAACCGGTATTTATAGGCGCGTTTCATCGTTTCACATACTAAAGAGGACAATTTGATTATGCAAAAGGCAGTTAGCCGGAAAACCGCTTCCTTTCCTCCCCGGCCTAAAGGCCGGGGTTTCCCGGAGGCATTCTGATGAATAATACGCCCGTAAATCAGGCGCTAATGAAGCGCAATGCCTGGAATTCCCCTGTTCTTGAGCTTATGCGCGACCACCTGCTGTATGCCGGAATTATGGCTGGAAGTGTGGTGGCGGGTTTTATCTGGCCACTCGCCATACCGCTCTTTCTTTTGCTGACCATAGTGGCCAGCATCAGCTTCGGTACCCACCGCTGGCGCATGCCGATGCGAATGCCAGTCCACCTCAATAAAGTAGATCCGTCTGAAGACAGGAAGGTACGACGCAGTTTTTTCAGAGCATTTCCCTCACTGTTTCAGTACGAAACAACGCAGGAAAGCAAAGGTAAGGGGATATTCTACATTGGCTATAAGCGAATGAATGATATCGGACGCGAGCTGTGGCTCACCCTTGATGATCTGACCCGCCATGTAATGTTCTTTGCCTCGACCGGTGGCGGGAAAACCGAAACCATCTATGCGTGGATGCTCAATTCATTTTGCTGGGGACGGGGATTCACCTTTGTTGACGGCAAGGCGCAGAACGACACTGCACGTACCTGCTACTATCTGGCTCGCCGCTTTGGGCGTGAGGACGATGTGGAGTACATCAACTTCATGAACAGCGGCATGTCCCGCAGTGAGATGATCCAGAACGGAGATAAAAGTCGGCCACAGTCTCACCAGTGGAACCCCTTCTGCTACAGCACTGAGGCCTTTGTGGCTGAGACGATGCAATCAATGCTGCCGACCAACGTACAGGGTGGAGAATGGCAGTCCAGAGCTATTGCAATGAACAAGGCGCTGGTCTTTGGCACAAAGTTTTACTGTGTCCGTGAAAACAAAACCATGTCATTGCAGTTGCTCCGCGAGTTTATGCCGCTGGAGAAACTGGCCGGGCTTTACTGCCGTGCCGTGGATGATCAGTGGCCAGAAGAAGCTGTCTCTCCGCTCTATAATTATCTGGTAGACGTACCGGGTTTCGATATGGCCACCGTGCGGCAGCCTTCAGCCTGGACAGAAGAGCCGCGCAAGCAGCACAGCTACCTGACGGGCCAGTTTCTGGAAACCTTCAACACATTCACAGAAACGTTCGGCAATATCTTCGCTGAGGATGCCGGCGACATCGATATTCGTGACAGTATTCACAGCGACCGCATACTCCTGGTGTTGATCCCAGCCATGAACACGTCGCAGCACACAACCTCTGCACTGGGGAGAATGTTTGTTACCCAGCAGAGCATGATCCTGGCCCGGGACCTTGGACACAAGCTGGAGGGACTGGACTCAGAAGCGCTTGAAATCACCAAATACAAAGGCAAATTCCCCTACATGAATTATCTCGATGAGGTGGGAGCCTACTACACTGAGCGAATAGCCGTTCAGGCTACACAGGTACGCTCTCTTGAGTTTGCACTTGTAATGATGAGTCAGGACCAGGAGCGCATTGAAAATCAGACCTCAGCGGCCAACGTCGCAACCCTTATGCAGAACGCAGGCACCAAAGTCGCCGGAAAAATCGTGAGTGATGATAAAACGGCAAGAACAATCAGTAATGCTGCAGGGCAGGAAGCCCGGGCGAATATGGTCAGCCTGCAGCGGCAAGACGGTCTCATTGGCACTTCCTGGATCGATGGTGACCACATCAATATCCAGATGGAGAACAAAATCAATGTGCAGGACCTGATTAAGCTACAACCCGGTGAGAACTACACAGTGTTTCAAGGTGATCCAGTTCCAGGAGCATCTTTCTACATCGAACCTCAGGATAAAACATGCAATGCCCCCGTCATTATCAATAGATATATCACGATTAACCCACCGAATCTTAAGCAACTGCGAAAACTTGTCCCACGAACAGCACAGCGCCGTCTGCCGGCAGCGGAGAACGTCAGCAAAATCATTGGTGTACTTACAGAAAAACCCTCGCGCCGGCGTAAAGCGGCCAGAACTGAACCCTGGAAGATAATCGATACCTTCCAGCAGCGGCTGGCCAATCGGCAGGAAGCACACAATCTGATGACAGAATATGACATGGACCACGGAGGACGGGAAGAAAACCTCTGGGCAGAAGCGCTGGAGATCATCAGAACAACCACTATGGCGGAACGAACAATCCGGTACATCACACTCAATAAACCTGAGTCAGAATCGACGGAAGTAAACGCTGAAGAAATTCAGCTGGCGCCGGATGCAATATTGAGGAACCTGACACTTCCACAACCTGCCTATGTTCCTCCTGCCCGGCACAGAAACGAGCCATTCTTCTCCCCAAAACAGACAAGTTCACCACAGCCAGATATGGAATGGCCAGAGTGACAGTTCAAAAATTTGTCGGGTTTTAGGAACAACTGCCGATAATCAAAATGATATAGCACAAAAGGAAATGAAATGAAGAAACTAATATTTGCCGCACTCTTTGGTTTTTCAGCCGTTGCCGCTGCAGCGCCCCAACCTGTTGTAGACGCCAATGCCGTGGCGCAGTTGACTGAAATCCGTAACATCCTCCTCACGAACCAGCAGAAGGCGTACGCCTGCTCCGATGGCGAGAAGCTTTATACCGTCGGGTTGCAGATTAAACATGATGGTTCTGAATACAAATGTGTTTTAAAGAATGACCACGCGGAATGGGAAGTAGTTCCACGCATTGCATTTAACTAAAAAAGGCCGCGAAAGCGGCCTTTTTTGTTTTTATAGTTCTGCTTTGGAGGTAGCTGAGTCAAAATTCAGTGCTTTCGAATACGACCGTTGCTCATCCTTAGCGATCTTGCTCGTTTCTTCCATATCAAAGTCCGGATATTTTGTTTTAACCGCTTTGCACAGGTCTTTCAGGTGCCCTTCTGCTTCACATACTGCGTTCCGGAAATCATCATGAGCAGCCTTTGCCAACGGATCAGTATGTACATTGTGCTGATGGCCGAACTTCTGCAGATGAGGGTTATTGGTTTCAACGAAGTACCATGCATAAGAAAATGCCCGCGAGCATGACTGGTAAAATAGCTCTACAGATTTCCTGATTTCTTTGTCATGAAGATGGAACTGAGTAGCCTGAATATAACCCTCAACACCGTAGTGGTAATGAAGTGCCGGAATATATACCCACGTTATTTTTCCGTGATGGAAAAACCAGTCATAAGTAGGCAAGTGCATCTGGCTGAATAACTCATAAAGAGTATTTTTATCTTCCTTGTCTTCTGCAGTCATCTTCTTTTTTGATGGCCAGCGATCCAGTGTTTCGTTCGCTATCAAACAGAGCAGACCCAGCCCCAGACATACCCATCCACTCGTGCTCGTATCTGGTATATTAATGCTTGCGTACCTGGATAAAAATGCGTTCACATAGGGGACCCAAAGTGGCCCTGACAACATCGATATACCGGCAGCTATCAGCGCCCTGGTGACCCACTTACGTAGTTCTGGAAAAAAAACGCGAAATATTTTCCAGAAAAATTGCTCATCAATTTTCAAATCATATTTCCTGGGCATACCCTATGCCGCGGTGGAGGCCACAGTGTATTCGTGAAGAAAAAGCTAAGACAAGGCACAGAAACCCTTGCAGGCGACGTTAAAAAGTATTGGAGTAGCTATAACCCTCACTCATTTCTCAAGAGGTCGACATAATCCTTATAGACATAGCTTTTCCCGCGAGCTCTGCCAGTCGTTTCAACAAGAATGCCTGTAGCTTCGAGTACCTTGATCGCAGTACTGGCAGTAGGAAACGTTACCGCAAGTTCAGACTGAGCACGTTCGACAGTTAATCTTGGCATAACTGGCAGTAACTCAAAAAGACGCATGGTTTGCAAGGACGTCGAGGTGTTCGCAAGTAGCATCTTTCGATGCATGGCGATGAGAGAAGCTATCTGAATAATACTCCGTTGAGCCTCCTCAGCAGCTATCTCCACCCCTTCCAGGAAGAACGATACCCATTGCTCCCAGTTCCCATAGCTCCGTATCTCTGACAGACACCGGTAATATTCTTCCTGATGGCTTTTCAGGTACCCGGAAACATATAAAAGAGGTTCGGGCAGGACACCCCATTCTTCCAGCAGGATTGCAATAAGCAGTCGGCCAATGCGTCCATTACCGTCCAGAAAGGGGTGAATAGTTTCGAATTGCGCATGCACCAGGGCAATCTTAACGAGTGGAGGTAACGTCTGATTTTGGTCGTGAATAAACAGCTCCAGATCAGACAAGAGGTTCGTGACTTCTTCCGGGGGAGGAGGAACATAGACCGCATTACCAGGACGAGTTCCGCCTATCCAGTTCTGGCTGGTTCTGATGTTGCCGGGTTGTTTATTAGCGCCACGAATACCATTGAGAAGAACCTTATGCGCTTCCGTAATCAACCGCACCGATACAGGAAGACCTTCAGGTGAGTTAATTTGTTCCCGGACATACCGGAATGCCTGCAGATATTGTGTAACTTCTTCAACATCATCCGCATTGGCAACGGATAAACCTGCTTCGTCATCAAAAACGTCTGTCAGGGTAGCTTGGGTACCTTCCAGCTGGGAAGTTAGCAATGCCTCGCGGCGCAAGGCGCTGTAAATGAGCCACTCTCCGGAGGCAACGAGACCAGACATACCTGAAAGCCTGGCCAGGGCAAGTTCAGCTCGTGTATTTTGTTCTTGCCATACATGGGGATCCAGTTCTGGTTTCGTTGGTGGCAGAGGAAATGGCACAAAGGCATGAACAGCCTCATTGTGGCTTTGGGTGGTTTTGTAGTGGCCTGTTACTCGATTCATTAAAGCTCCTTTTAATAAGCTAGATAGTTATTAAAACATCCTTTAATAACAATATCACTAGTTAAAAAAAGCTTTAATACAGAGGCTGACTCTGTTTATCTTGGCGTCGGTGGTTCCCAGGTATTCTGATGTGAAGCTTGAGCATCCGGAGCATAACTGCTTTGATTCAACACATTTGTGAATTGTTGCTCATGCTCAACACGTACCTGGTCTACATCCGGCCGTGCGATATGGTATTCAGCTTCATCGCGGTGGTTCACATTGTGCCATGCCACCATTTTGGCAAATGCTGTATTGAACTGTTCATCATTCCCTTCTGGTGCCATCGCGACGGTCGGAGAACGACTGAAGAGAACCGGTGCGACTTTGACCATATCCCGCTTCAGCGAATCGTAATCGCCGGTGTTTCTGAAAATAACCCTGTCGCCATAGTCAGTGCAAATGTGACGACCTGTCTCCGGATCCCGGAACTGGACGCGACCATTTTTCTTCAGTGAAGCCTGTAGGCCAGGTACACCGGAATACATCGGCGTACCACCAGGTTCACAGATAACAACACATCTGCTGTCTGTAGTGGATTTCACTGCATTACCACGACGATCCTTGTAATCCCATCCCCTTAGCTGTGATATCGCAGCCTTGTCACCTTTCACCGCTTCAGCTTCAACCCACTGCCGGTAAGACGGCGGATACCATGTTCCCTGTCCGATGAGTTCAGCGCGTTCAGCTTTCATAGCTTCTTTCAGTGTAATCAGAGCCTGCATACGCTGCAGTTCTACAATATGGTAATACAGCTTTCTCACCAGAGGGTCTCGATGTTCGATACGGATGCGCGCTTTACGCATCCGGCATTCATCATGTATAGCCTGGTAGCGCTCACGACCACGCAAATCCGGACGCTGCCAGTTAGCCCGCCAGGCTGCATAACGGGCTTTCAGATCTTCTCTTGCAGCTGCGCGCGCTTCACGGCGCTGGCGACGCAATTCAGGGTCACGTTTCATACCAGGAATATCGCGATCGCTCACGGCCAGTTCCGGATTGTAACGGCTTACCGGCTTAACACGTTCAAAGATGTCTGCCGGCACTGGAACAAATGAACCAGCATGAGGTTCCGCACGCGCAAGTGTAAGATCCGGATGAACATGACTTGCCTTAACAGGAGTCTGTTCGCGATTATAGGCATCCATCACAACCAGCCCCTGCTGCTCACGAACTAACAACAACCCTTGTTTCGCAAACTGTTCATGACAGCGTTCCCAGGAAAAGTGTTTACTGCTTATAAGCGTTTCAATCTCCTGACGGCAGTGCGAAACAGCATAGCCCCAGAGGCTTTCCTTATCGGAGAAAATCTCGCGTTTCAGGGCTCCCTGTGGACCCGATCCTGTACGCAATTTTCGCCATTCCCGATCGGAAACTGGAGTTGCTTCCAGACCGCCACCAGTGAACTGTTCTGCAGGAGGAACCTGCTGGAAAATGTCTTTTGGTACCGGCTTCCAGCCACCTTTATACGAGTCCAGGACCGCTTTCGTTAGCGCAGGCCATACCCGTTCTGCCCTGACTGGTGTGCGCGTTGGATCATATCCATCACAGATAACCAGTCGATCATGTTGTTCTTTAAGATACAAACCCGACTTTGCGAGGAGTGTATGTACCGACTGTATAGTTCGTTGCGACGGGTCCTGATCAAGTGCAATCAGCGGTGCGCGTAAACGTGCGGTCGCATAGTCAGTTAAGGTATCTTTCTCTGTCATTCGTTCAGGACGCGACGGCACTGTAATTTTCTCAGGTTCGTAACGGCCAACAGCCTGGACTTGCGAAAAGATATCCTGTGCAGGAGGAGTAAACTCACCCAGTTTACGAATAAGTTTTTCGGTATCGAAAGCGTGACCAAATGCCGAAAGCGTTACGCCAGGACGCTCACTGTCCCAGCCATCCTTCACTTTCAGCTCGCCGTTATCCGCTGACAGGAACAAACCTTCTTTAGCAAAACGCTGATGGAGAGAAGACCAGTCAGTCACAGGTGCTTCCCGTAAACCGGCTATAGCAGTGTCAGCGATGTATTCTCTCAGGCTCTGAATACGACCACGCTTCCAGGCACTTTGACGATCACGTTCAATCGAAGTACGACGAACAATACGATTGTCAGGTGCAATCACATAGCACCCATTATCGGGCGAAAAGCCATGCTTAAGCTCCAGCTCACGGCAGGCCTTACTCAGTTTTTCCTGGCTGTAAGCGAGACGGTTAAGATAACCGGTCTCCGGGTGAACGCGGTTTACAGCGATGTGAACATGCAGATTATCCGTGTCAGTGTGAACGGCAGAGACGAACTGATGGCCGGCTAATCCTAGGCGAGAAAGCGTATGGCTGACCGAATCATAAATCTGTTCTGGACGTGGGCTTTCATGCGACTGCCAGCTCAGAATATAGTGGAATACAGGATCACTTTTGTTATGGGCGAACTTCGCTTTACGGGCCGAGAACTCCATCTCTTCGGCTGCGCTTTCAATTGACGTACAGTTGTGGAAACAGGTCACGCCGTAAAAATTTACCCATTCACTGCCGTCCGGCATCACGTCAACAAGCGAGATAAACGACTCATCACGCAGTTTCGTGGCATAATCAACAAGACGAGAAAAGCGACTGCTGTGCGGCATTTCCGGTTTTGTTCCGGATGCTTTAACAGCTTCCATCAAATCATCATCGCGCGGTTCATCACGAACAGAAACGTAAGACACCAAATCCCCAAAGGAGGACTTTCCGTCTTGTCGTTTCGGTGGAATAACTGCGATCATGATGTTCTGATTCTCTCCGTACTAGTCGTTGCTCATAAGTTTTTTTCTGAGCGTGGTGGACAATTCTGATATTGCTACAAGGACCGTGGAGTATTCTTTATCCCCGACTCTTTTCCCTTCAACAAACAGATGCTTTTGCAGTCTTCCCAGCCTCAATAGCTCAGTCATAAAGCTGTCGTCGATGAGTGAAATGACCTTTCTGTTCATCGCAGCGTTACGAATGTAAGCCGATACGCTTTGTCCAACCTCTTCCGCTTTCCCTTCAATTTCTTCGATTTCATCAGGGGTAAACCTCAGAGTCTTGATAACGGTTTTCTGCCGTTTATCACTTCCTCTTCGGGATACTTTGTCGCTCATGTGTGCTCCTTACTCGGGTGTCGGGGCGGAGCCCTGACCAGGTGGCATTTGTAATATCGTGCGTGCGCGGTATTACAAATGCACATCCTGTCCCGTTTTTTCGGCCATTATACGCTTCGCTGGCTGTTTCGCCTAGTGGCGATTTGACGGCATCGGCAGTGCGAGACACTGCCACTTTTTATTTGGCAATGGTATGATTGACATGAAAATCATAGCGGCAATATGTGAAAGGAAAAATTTGATATGGCAGATAAAAAATGGTTCACAACGGAAGACGTTGAACTGGCAAAAATGACGTTAGATTCTCTACCTGATTTAACCGAGAAACGTCTTACCAAATCCGACGTATTGAATAAACTGCAAGACCAGATAATTTTGCTTTCTGGTCATAAAGGCTATTCTGTAGATGATATCCGTTCGGCTTTAGAGGGTGTGGGTATCCAGACAAGTGTTAAAGCTATTCGTGAAATATTAAGTAAGCAGAAAAAAACAACAAAAGGGGCAGGTTTTTCTCGTAACAGAACGACTAAAAATTCTAATCAAACTCCAGTGAATCAAGAAAGTTAAGAATTTTTACGGAGAACACTGGAACCTGATGAGAGGCATTATTTTACCACGATAGTGGTTAGATAATTCCGAACTGTGTAATTAGCTGAAAACTGATTCAATACCTGAGTTTGTCACGCCCAGCACCATAATTAGCGGGAGTTTCCTCCCGCATTGCATCATTCATGACTTCAACTTTTGCATCATTTCTGCCATTCCCCACAATGCACGGTTCAGTTTTACATCCCCATCAATTCCGGTCACTGCACGTGTACGCTGTCTCTTTCCTTGCGCTGTTTTTCCCAGTAAACCACCCTTTGTCATATTCTCCTGAACACGCTGATACGTCGTCCAAAGATCATTAGATTTATCTTCATTTCGGCGAACATTGAGCAAATCGGATGGTGCCAGAGGGATGTGCTTTCCTTCTGAGTTTTCATCATAACGCCAGCCCAGAGCGGTCTGTGCAAAAATTTCCTGCTCCTCGCGTGTCAGCGCGGTGTCTTTCATTATTTCTCGTGACTCTGTTATTTCGTCAAAAATTCCCAGAACCTCGTATGCACCTTCTATAACTTGCTCGACTACATCGCCTTTGTGCGGGACACGGATCTCCCCGAACGTCTGCCCGCAAATCATCCCGTTGGTGCAGACGAAGCGGAACATTCCCGGAATCATCTGATAACTGCTGCTACCATCGTGGCTATTCAAAAGAATTATTTCCGGAACCTCTTTACCTGCAATTTGCCCGGCGCGACGCAAACGCATCATATGTTTGGTGTGACCACGTTTTCCTTCATCACGGGTGCGTGTCTGGCAAGCAAAGAACGGCAGGAAACCTTCTTCGCGCAATTTTTCCAGAACGGTAATCGTTGGAATGTACGTGTAGCGTTCGCTACGGGAATCATGTTTGTCCTCGGAAAAAATACTCGGAACAACATGCATCAGTTCATCGTTCGTCAGTGGACGTTCGCGACGGATGACATTCATTGATGCAAAACGAGATGCTAAACGGGCCATAGTGATTCTCCTCATGATGATTATAAAATTGCTTCTGCCGTCGCCTTTTTGATGATGATTCACCATCGCGGGTGGCCGTTCCCGTGATAAAGCGAACGGCCTGACCTACAAGGAGGAGATGCAAGGGTGCAGCAGGAAGCCGCAGCGCAAGCGACCAGAGGGAGTGCGAACGGGTGAGTGATGTGCCCTTGCATAGACTCCGGGTCGGGCCAGAGTCTTTCACGGGTAAGGCAGCACGCGGTGAGCAAAGTACTCAAAAGGTGAAAGCTGGAATTATCCGGCGGGCGAAGCCCGTTTCCTTTCTGGGGCCGCCAGGTGGCCCCAGTCAGGGCGGCGCTGTCGGGACGGCAGCTGCAAGCCCGTGCGCCGGAGGTGGAGAATTATGCCCGGGCGTGCCGGGCTGATACTTACCAGTCAAATACTGGCGCACCTTCCACATTATCCCCCACAGATGAGAAATGGATCATGCTAATATTGGCCTGCTTAATAGACCGATAAATTAACGCCCGTGTGGTTCGTGAAATGCCCAGACGTTTCAGCCGGAGAAGCGGACGTGTGGGAGCATCGAGGCGCAGAAGATACCCGACATCGGTATCCAGAATCCACGGCCATTCGTTCTCTGATTGGGTCAATTCCTGCAATAAATAATTATCTTCTAACGTGATATGAGATATTCGACATTCCATAACCGGGCGCAGCATCATACGCGGAGCGATGATACTTTTCCCCCATCCCAATGAATCCGTAATATCGTTCCACGCCCATTCATCATCACCAGGAATAGGGCACTCCAGCAACTGGAAAGGAACCCCGATTTTCTCCGCAATTTTCTTACCTATCGAGATCACATCCTCATTACGTTCCTGAAGATCGCGGCCTGCAATATATTCACCATCCAGATAAATGGCCTCCTCGCCGTTCTCAAGACGGATACCTGTTACGCCGCGTGGCGCATTTTGTAGATAATATTTTGGCATTGGTTATTCTCCGCAATGGCGATCAAAAGCCGCCCCGTTGCGGGGCGGCGGCTGTCAGATGTAGCCCAACTCGGCGTTCACGGTAGTCATGAACTGCTGCCAGTATTCAAATCGCAGCGCAGGTACATGCGCGCGGCGGCCACTCTTCAGGGCGTTTACAAACGCCTTCGCCTGTGCGACTATTTGCGGGTCGAAAATCATAGTTAACTCCTTTGGTTTTGATGAGGACCAGTTGCATCTGGTCTGGAAGAAGCAGAGTTCGCGCTCTGCTTTTTTATTGCCTGTGATCCGGCAATCCTTTCTGCGTCGATGACGCAAGCCTTCAGTTGTTCCCCCCCGGCTCCTTCTGCCGTCTCTTTTTTCTTCGGCTTCCGGGCCAGAACGAAACGCCCTCATTGCGCAGACGATCCGGCAGCGCCCGAAAGAGGCTGCAAGGGTTAAGGACTTATTTTTTCTGCGTCACACCGGAAAAAATCAGGCCTTAAGCAGCTCTGCTGCGACCCTTTCAGACGCTTACGGGAGATGTCAGTCTGCATCAGCAATGAGAGGCTTTCGTGCGTGCGGAGGGGAAAAAGGACGGCAGAAGAAGCCGGTGAAGCCGGCTTTCCTTAGCGGACGCCAGCGGCGGCCAGTGAAAGCGGCGCGGCCGGAACGGTCGCAGCAAGCGCGGGGGTTGCCGTTCGACATCGGACACTAGCGAATAGCCCGAAACCGCTTGCGGGTTCGGCGGAGCCTGGCCGGTGCGTCAGCAGCTGCCCGGCGGAGTGTGGCCTGACGACCCGGCGCGCTGGCGCGACGGGGAGCCGAAGGGGGCGCACCTTTCGCATTTTCCTTTCTCTTTTCGCTGTCAATTTCAACATCAAAAAAAGTGCAATTTCTGCACCTTTTAACCTTCAAAAAAACCATAATTTCATTATAAAATAAGTGCAATTTCTGCACTTTTTTAAGGATAAATAATGACAGGTTACGAGCTTCGACTCTGGAGAAAAGGCCTCGGCTGGAGCCGTGACAAGGCGGCTGAACAACTGGATATCAGCCTGCGAACCTATAAAGACTACGAAAACGCGCCCCGCCTGAAACGTAGCATTGCGCTGGCAACAGTGACGCTATCACTACAGGACCAGCTGCCCCGATTCAGACAGAACCGGACCAGCGGCGACAAAATGCGTGAAATGCTCAATACGATGATCGATGATGCGATCCATCCGGATTAACGGCCCTTCCCTGCGGGCCTCCCCTGCAACGTGTCCTGCACATATTTTTGCGCCATATTCCAGACTCGCGCTTCATCTTTGCTCAGTTCCTCTGAATCAATGGCTTCACAGGTATAGTAAGCATCCCATGGCGGCGGATGACTGACCGCTTTGGGCATATTCAGCAGTTCAACCGCCGCGCGAACTGCCGGAAGCACATCACCCGAATCGATCCCTTCATCAAAAATTATCTCTGTGCCCATCGCCACGTTATCCTCCAGCCACGCCAGCAGGATTTCCAGTTTGTGGGGTTTGCTCATACGTCCTCTTTCGGTGTGGCCCGGCAATCGCCGGGCCTGATTTTTCAGTCAATGGCCCGGTAAATCAGATCGCGTTCCGGGTGTTTGATGATGCTGATATAGTCCTTCAGCGCGTCCTGACGATCGACAAGCCCCTGGCAGACTTTCGCCATGCGCTCCCCCATTTCATAGACCTGCCAGTTCAGACGATTGAGGGACATCAGTGTCGCAATGATCCCGGCGGCCTCCGCTGAAACCTCAGCATCGAAGTAATTTCCCGGCATGGTCACGTGATACACCCCTTCCGGCGGTACCAGATACCCGGTCGGTCGGGTAATACAGTCCTCAGTCCATCCGTCAATTCGACCGCTGATACCACGCGGAACGGCAAAGTAACGCCAGAAACCTCCGTCATACTGGCTATGTACCTGTAACCAGGAGGCGACCAGCTGGTCGCCCTGCGGCGTGAAGAATAATTCAGGAATAAAGGCCAGACGCTGGCGCGGGTCAGTGATTTCAATGCTGGCAGTCGGGGCAATCATTGTGGAAGTCATCATTATTCGGCTTTCCTTAGTGGCCGCCAGTGGCGGCCAGTTTAAGTGGCGCTGCCGGAACGGCAGCTGCAAACGCTATATGTCAGGCGGCAATATCGAGGCCGTACATAAAGTCCTTCATTGCTTTCATGCGTCTCTGGAACTCCAGCTTGTTTTTAAAGTCGTTCCAGTAATAAACCGGGGTATACCGCGCACGATGCAGGTTCATTGTCAGCGTGTTGCCTGTGATAACTTCCGCCGGGATACCCAGTAACGAAAGCTGAACAAACGCCATATCGGCGGCGATCGGGTCAATATCGATACAGCTTCCGAACATGTGATTCGAATGGTCATATCCGGCATCTAACAGGCATTCGGCATAGGCGATAATCATCCCCGCCGCGCCGCTCGCAGGGTCACTGACGGTGACAAAACCCTCGCGGCGGATCGACTCTTTCACGCCGGGCATCATCATTCGTGCCATCATCGACTGAACGGAATACGGCGTGAAGTATTGCCCCATGCCATTAGATCCCAGCTCCAGCTCCATGAAAATCGCGCCGAGAAAATCATGAAATTTGGCATCGAGCGCGCACACCATCAGGATGAAAAGATCATGCATTTTCTGAATATCTGCGGCCTCGTAGCGCTCGCAGACTTTGCGGCTACGCTCGATATTCTCCGGTGTAAGAATCCGCGCCAGATCCAGCTCACTGGCAGAAAGCGTGATGAAATCGCAGAACACATCCCAGCGGCGCATATAACGCGCGGTATCGTTAAACAGGCGGATAAACTGCTTACGTGCTGCATCCACGTGCATCAATCCGATAATCGGCTTCTTTTTGGAAACCGGAACAATTGGAATAACGTTGTCAGACTCACGCGCCTGGTTGAAAAATTCTGCAAAACTCAGTTGTGACATAGTTCCCCCTGCTTGCCGCCCCTTCAGGGGCGGCTCCGTGTATCAGTGTGTTTTCTGGCTTTCAGGAATGAAGGTCGCTTTGACCTTCGCCACAATGACGGCGTGATTCAGGTGGCTGTAATCACGCAGACGGAAATAACGCTTGCCGCAGCGCACGAAAATATCAGTCACGTTCCCGCAATACATTTCCTGCATCATGAACGTTTCAGTGTCCTGCGCGGTGTCGCTACGCCAGTTCATTGGCGGCATCATCCCTGCCGCGTCATGGAACTTGTACACGTCGATTTCGACGGGTGCAGTGACAGCCGCTTTTTCGCGGGTCAGCCAGTAGGCGCGCTCGGCCTCGGCGGTCGCGTTCATGTCCAGCGTGTGGGTCGGTTCGGTCTGATATACGTGCATAAGGATCTCCTTTCTTTTAATCACATCACCCGTTGAGTTACGGGAGCCGCGGTTTTGACGTTTTGCGGGAACCTGCTGAAGTTTCCCGGGTTGTTTCACTTCACCCGTTTGAGAACCTTCGCCGCAGGTGCAGCACGCCACCGGCCGACGCCGGAATCCGGGGCGGAAGCGCAAAGTTTTTACCTGGAAAAAGTTTTCGCTGGAGAGCGGCAGCGGCCCTGGATGACAAGGAGGACTGTGGCGTGATTCAGCACCCAGGAGGAGGATCTCAAAGGGCGAAACGCACAACGGAGAAGACGAGCCGGGACCCGCCGCAACGGCGATACGCGGCAGCGTAGCGATGTTGCCCTGCAGAATCCCGTCGCCGGCGACGGGATGGTGAGAGCGGCGTGGCCGGAACGGCCGCAGCAAGCGTGGGGTTGACCTTCTCCATCGGACACTAGCGAATAGCCCGAAACCCGCAGGGGTTCGGCGGAGCCTGGCGGGTGCGTTAAGCAGTTGCCCTGGCGGAGTGTGGCCTGACGACCTGGCGCGCTGGCGCGACGGGGAGCCGAAGGTGGTCGGGTTCTTCGCCTTTCTGGTTTGAAACAGCAAAAATCCGGGAGAAAATGGCACAGCTATCAGGGAAAGTGGTACAGAAGTGAGTAAAGAGAAACAGACGGCAGGAAGAAAGCGGAAGACGACTAAATGACCATAATGAGGACATAAACGGAGGGGAGGATGGGAGGCGCGCAGCGCCTCTCCCCCGCCCTTCCAGCTGGGCGCCCTGCAGCAGGTTGTTCATGCCAGGCCAGACAGGGAAAAGGGCCTCCCTGCGAACAGGGAAGCCCTTCTAAAAGCGCTTGCGGCAATGGTCCGACAACATCCGATACCCTGAATGGCGGGGGTTTCCCCCCGCCGGGGTTAGCTACTTAGCGGATTCGTAAGCCAGTATTGCAGCGACCTCCCGTTCTCCGTCCTTCAGCCTGATTTCGCAAAGCGATTTTCGGGTCAGGTATGTGAATGCCAGCAGTGTTAAACACACTATAAGCACACACCAGATAACGGGACTTCGCGGCAGTTTCATGGCCTTCTTCTCCTTGCCTTACGGCATCTAAGAGGCTATCCTGATGGTGTCGATTCATGCAGGGGCCTCGGTTAATGAAAATTAACTGGGGCTTTTGTCTTTCTGCCTCACGACACAGGTACAAACCACCGGAACATCCTGAGGCAAAAAGCCTCAAGCGCCACCGCCATTATACCGTTCATCCCTCTTTCTGCCCAGGAATAGGCAGCTAACTGTCTTAATTTATCCTGCTTATCCGTCTTCCCGGGGATCGCCCTCCCCTCTGGCCCACTCAGTAATCTGCTCATCCAGCACGGCAAGTTGCGGGTATACCGCCTCAGCCAACAGATAAAAATCTGTCTCCAGTCCGCCATGCCAGTCGGCCCATTCGGCAGACATATCATTCAGTTTGTCGACGATGGTCTGCAGCTTCTTACGCTGACTGCGTGCGAGTTTCAGTTCCTCGCGGAACGGGTTTCGTTTTCTCACGGCCAGACCTCCCGAAGAGTGATCTTGTTCGGTACCATCCAGCGTTCAAGCTCGCGTTCTTCAGGCGAACTGGCTCCCGCAACGTCGTGAACATCCAGCACAACCTCCAGCGCCGACAGGTTATACCCGCGAACCAGAGATGCCAGTGACGGACAACGTTCTGTCCACGCCCACAGCATTTTTTCCAGATCGTAGTCCCGGATATCCTGTTGTGACCAGTGGGCATACCAGGTGCGGATAGTCTCCGGTGTGTGAAATGCCAGGTCAATTTCGGCCTGCCCGGTCAGATTGTCATACTTCTCTTCCCGCTCTCTTTCTCGGCGTGCCTCCTGACGGCTGTATAGATCATCTTCACGCTGGTAACGGCTTGCCTGACGCTCTCCCACACTGAACGCCTGCTCCGGAAACAGCGATGTCACCATCGAGGTATCAAGCGGTGAATAACAATGCCGACCCCGCGAGCGAATCAGAGTATCAAATGCTTCCTCATACTGAGCGAGCGGGACTTTGTCGTCCTTGTACCAGTACACGCCGCGTACCTGGTTAATGGCGCGACCGCTAATTTTGCTGCTCCCACACAGGAACCGGAAAAAGGCCCGGGCATAAGGGTGCGGCGGATTACCGAACCGCCTGTCCTTCTGGGTTGTTTCCTCAACGTGCATAATGGCACGGAGTGCAGCTTCACGTTCTGGCAGTTGCGTCACAAGAGAGAGATGGCGTGGAATGCTCATGCTGGTATCTCCTCTTTCAGAATAGACATGATGTCGCATAGTCCGTATCCATCCCAGTGAAGGCCACTGATCTGGCACAAAATGCGGCTGATTTCACTGGCATCGAAGAACGAGGACTGGTGAACACAGGCCAGACGCTCTCCCTGAGACATGGAAATCAGCACAAGCCAGTAATCACTGATTTCACCAGGGCTGCATACCACCACTTCAAAGCGCTCATGTTCGGGGGTAAAGCGAATCTGAACCGGAAACAAGCCGCCGAACTCACTGCGAAATTCTCCGTTCATGTCCCATTTGTCAGGAAGCGCGAAGGAATTCATGACGGCATTAGTGAGTTCACTGCGATACTGAAAACCCGCTGCTCGATGGGCTTCAAACTCTTCGGCGGTCATCGCGGCAAGACGGGAATGATGAATACTCATAGGGTATCTCCTTATTGCCGCCCCATCGGGGCGGCTCTCCATATCAGGCGGCTAATGCCGAGTGGTCAGTTTCAGTCTGGTTTTCTTCAATCGCTTTCGGCTGCGGAGCGCATAACCACGCAGGAACCCAGCAACTGTCTTTCAGACGATCTTCGGCAAGCTCGGCAGCATCGCCCTTCTTCATCTTCGCCGCATCGGACGCTGCCCCTTCCATTCCAGCCTCTTTCAGGGATTCGACAATCTGGTCATGCTTAACGCCTTTGAAATATCCGTCTTTGGTTGGATGCCACCAGTCGCGAAAGTTGAAATCGATCGCAGTCTCCAGCGCGTCAAGTTTACTTCGGGAGGTATGACCGTTATCGCGAGTCTGAACACCGTCAACGGAACAGGCCGTACAAAACGCCATAAGAGACATGAGCACGCCACCATCCAGCGAGAAGAACGAGGTTAAATCCTGTCGCCAGCCCTCTGGCAACAGCGCCTCAAGACGCTCACCTTCGGTCCGGATTGCGGTATATGCTTTACCCTCCTTGCCCGACGGTGCATTCATGGTCTGTGAGTAATGACCTACAGTCACGCGAACACCAAATGGATTATCCTGCTCTCCACGCCCCGTAAAGACCTCAGCACACATACGCCATGCCAGCAGCGCCACGGCTTTGGTTGGCTGGTTCATCAACGCTGCCTGAACAGCAAGCGTCCTTTCAGACGACATTTTCAGCAGTTGCGGCGCGGTAACCCCTTCGGTGATATCTTTTTTTATCGAAGTCACCGCAGGTACAGGATCCTCCCCACTTTCCGTTTCTCCGTTCTCTTTTGTCGGAAGGTCTGCAATACGGCAGACACCGCGCTGAATGACCAGTTCGCCATACTGGTAGCTGACCACAACACCCGCAGAGGCTTTCATCCCATCCGTCCAGGCACGTTGTCCTGCTTCTTCCTGCATACGACAGATTTCGGCATCAAGCTCGTCAGCTTCATCACAGGCACTGTCAAACGTACTAAATTTCTCTTTCAGTTCATCCAGACGCGCCTGTTCTTCATCGGTATAGACGGTTTCTGGTTTTTCCAGCAGCAGGTAGTCTTGCCCGTCCTGACCATAACGACTTACCGTTTCTGGACGACCCATACTCCACGACCAGCCCTCGCTCAGTTCGTGTTGCAGTGCAATCGTGTCCAGTTTTTCCTGTACAAGGCGCTGAACCAGTACGCTGTCAGCCGTTCCAGCCCCCTCTTCCTTGGAAAACAAATCTTCACGAACCACACCGCCAGCGGTTTCATATGCTTCACGACCCACAAAGAGAAAGGCTGAACTGGTAACAGAAATTTCGGTTTCTGTGATCGCACGTTTTAGTAAATGAGCCTGAACAGATCCCCACTGCGCGTAGACGCTGTCAAACACCTGAACCTGACGTTCCTGACTGGATTCAAGGCACAGAGCCTGACACTGCTCAACAGTGATTTCATCCTGTGCCAGCTTATCCAGCAGTGCTGGGGCAAGGTTTGCCAGTTTCAACATGCGCTGAACATGGCGGGAACCATAGCCCAGACCATCACCAATCTGCGCGGCGGTTTTGCCCTGCGCCGCCAGCTTACCAAAGGCCATAATTTGCTCGGCAGGGTGCATCGCCTCCAGTTCATTGTTCTCAGCGTAAGACGCTTCAACAGCCAACTCGTCACTGACACACTTAACCGGAACCTGATAATCAGCACCAATACGTCCCGTCTCGCACAACAGATTCAGTGCGGTGAGACGTCTACCACCTGCAGCAACTCCGGATTTGCCCTCCGGCAGCACGTGAACCACGAGGTTATGCAGAAGCCCGAGGTTTTCAATCGAGTTAGCCAGACGTTTAACACTGTCAGCGGTGTAAGGGATAGTACGCACGTTCAGCGGAGATTTAATAAGATCGGACAGCGGAACGTATGTGATAACAGCGGAATCAAGCGCGCTTTTCAGTTCTGCGCTGATAACTTTATTCTTCGGGTTGGCCTTTTTGGCTGATTTTGCTTTAACATTTGCTACTGACATCGTTATTTCCTCCATTTTAATGATTGTCGCGTTCTGCGGAGGTGCATCTCCGCAGAACACCTTTCGTTTACTGCTGTACTGCCCTGCCGTGACTTTTCAGGTAGCCGTTCAGTACCTGTCCGGCATCCGGCTGGAAATTCCAGACCCGTTCAATCAACTGCTCATGTTCGTCACGCATAACTAACTGAAAATGCGATGACTGATCGTTTTCTAACGTCACATTGGAGTAATACGCAGACACGTTTTTCGCGTCTTCGCGTGTAAAAGCGCCCAACGGAAGCAGTGGCGCAGGAGCATTGACGACTTCGCCATTCAGCAGCGCCGCCAGCGCATGATCCTCAGCCGTAGGCTGCCGTAATGACTCAGGCTGATTCAGAAAATCCTTCAACGATTTGCACATCACAAAACCCCTCTGGTCTGGTTTTCAGAGGCAAAGCCTCTCCTGCCGTCCTCTTTCTGGTGTTTTCACACACTGCGGAGGACCTTTCCGCGAGAGCGTAACGGGCACGGCCCGGTGAAGCTGTCCAGGATTAGCGGGAAATTTATTCCGGCTCGTCCGGAAAAAATTTGCTGATAAAGCCCCGGCGGTCCTGGCCAGCAAGACGGGTTGTGGCGGTATCAGCGACCGGAAAGGCACTCAGCAGGGAATGAACGCAGAGGAAGTGGCGGGAGAGAGCCGGCAACGTCAACAACGTTGCCCCTTACACCCCGGAACGGGGTGCATCGAGCGCAGGAACGGCGCGACAGGGCGGCGCGACCGGAACGGTCGCTGCAAGCCAGCCTTTGACGTTGCGACAGCCTGGGATGGAAACCCGCTGCCCGAAGGTTTACCGGAGGGCCGGGCAGAGACAGCGCAGCTGGCTCGGTGCGAAGCATGACAGCCCCGGTTCCCGAAGGGAAGTCGCCCGGGTAAACCAGCCCGTGGAAAAAAAGTATCTGAAAGCCCCGGTTTTTATCGTTCTGGTTATGGTTCTGGCCACGCGGTCCACGCCCACGCCCACGCCCACGCCCACGCCCACGCCCACGCCCACGCCCACGCCCACGCCCACGCCCACGCAGGTCAGCATGTTTCAGAAACGACAGCAGGAAAAGCAGATTTCAGAACTGATTCATTACCGGCTTCACCGGCGGAGGGAATGCGCCGCAGGCGCTTTCCCCTGCCGTCATCCCGCAGGGATGACAGGGTTTTCCCGCGCGCGAACAGGCGGCTCATTGGCCGCCTCCGGGACTAATATTTAACTTTTTGCTGGATAAACTGGCCGCCGATAAAAAGTTGCTCGCGACGAGTCAACAAATCACAAATATCGTCAAGGAGCATTGGCGTCGTTATAGGTCTGAGGCCTAATTCCCTGCGGCGTTCGTTTACCAGAGTTTTGTAGTGTTTCAGAATTTTGCGTGTTTCAGGTGTCATTTTCATAGGGAACCTTTTTCCGGCAGGGTTTCCCCTGCCTTATCTGAATTAGCGACGAAAAACATAGCCATCAATGAAGTTGAAAGTGTCGATAAACAAATCACGGGCAAACGCGTCATAGTCAAAGTAGCCGCGCAGGCTCTCAGGGATAGCCGCCAGCAGGCTGTGTTCGTTCACGTAGTCCACAGCAAAATCTTCTTCGCTCACGGCCTCGCCATAGTAGGCGTCTTCGAACGCGTCAAAGTCGCATTCGCCGCTGTATTCGGCCCACGCGATAAATGCCGCGTCCTTACCTACATCCTTCGCCTGTTTGTAGGCATCGATGAAATCCCAGTCCACAGAGCTTTCAGAGGCAAACTGAGAAGGAATGCCTTCCCAGTCCTGAAACATCAGTTCCGGGTCATGCTCATTCGCGTGGAGCGCGTGGCAGGCTTCCAGAAAGTCTTCTTTCTCGTCGAAATCGGTCAAATCAAACCATTTTCCGGCCAGGCTGCCACAGTTGTATTTGTGATAAGTGCCAACGTATACCGCCGGGGTGGTGGTGCTGATAGTGTTCATGGGTGTTCCCTCCATAGTCCAGGTTATCTGAGTACCGGCTTACGCCGTGCCGACACGACAGCCCGACGAAAAGCGGAGGATGCAAGGTCGGAAGCGGAGGCCGCAGCGCAGATAAAGCAGAGGCGGTCTGGACGGTTTTTCTGCGAATTTTTGAGCAGAAAAACAACGGGAAGAACGCCGATAATCATCAAAAATAACTGCGACCGGGTGACGGTGGAGGTGGCGCCAGCCACGTGCCTTGCATACGCAGCGGTCGGGCTAAAGTGAAGGCACGGCGTTAGCCGCAGACCGCACGAAATCTCATCCCGCGCGCGCCCGTAACAGCGTGGAGGTCGCGCTGGTATAGCGGAGCAGCGCGACATCCGATTCCTGTTCAGAACTGCGGGGCAATCTGCCCCGCCCGTCGGTCACGCAGCAATCCGGATTCCGGAGAATGACCGCATCATCGCGTCAATTTCGACGCGGGCCTCGCTGACCGCATCACGTAACCAGCGGCGCTCAAACCATACGCGTGATGGGCTGTCCGGGTGACGCAGCGCGAACGGTACGTCCGTGACACCAACAACGCGACCGCGACATTCGAGACGGATCTGGAGGCGACGAAACGTTTCCTGCCCGTCGAGGACGGCTTTCAGGCGCGCGTCGAGAGTGTCGTTATCCCACTCGGTATCATCGCTTCCGGCTTCCACTTCAATCACGGAGAGCGTGAAGTTGCGCGTCCGGCGGGTAAACACCAGAGGATCAGCAGCAGGACGCAGGGCTTCTGTCAGGCGGTATCCGGCAGCGGCGACACAGCTACAGACATGGTTGATTTCGTCTCGCAGGGCTTTCAGGAGGCACAGGATTTGTTTTACCGACATCC
Source organism: Citrobacter tructae (assembly GCF_004684345.1). NCBI lineage: Bacteria > Pseudomonadati > Pseudomonadota > Gammaproteobacteria > Enterobacterales > Enterobacteriaceae > Citrobacter > Citrobacter tructae. Next base: position 64,221 of record NZ_CP038468.1, on the reverse strand, counting down.
CGGCAGGACAGTTATCGTATTCCAGCGAAATCGTGCCAGCGTGGGCTTTGCGGTGGCCCAGCGAGTTGCGGTAAAGACGAACAATCAGATCGCTCCCGCCAACTAATGGCAGCAGTTCATTCAGTGCGCTATCCGGCATCAGGCCACGCAGCGCAATTTCAGGCAACAGGCGCAGCAGATCGGACGCCCCCAGTTGGCCATAGAAAGCGACGCCTTCCCCACGCGAATAATTCAGGCTGGTATCGATATCCATCGTGGCTGGCCAGCCACGGGCAACCAGCGTGTTACGGGTGTGACGGTGCATAAAGCGATAAGCGGTGGTCATAGTTTTCTCCTTGTCTCGACGCGGCGACTGCTTCGCCGTGCCGATACGACAGCCCGACGATCCGCGGGAAATGCAAGGGCGGAACCGGAGGCCGCAGCGCAGATAAAAGCAGAAACGGTCTGGACGGTTATCGAGCGAAACCTGAGCGAGAGAACGACGGGAAGAACGTTGAAAAACATAAAAAATTTACTGCGACCGGGCGATGGTGGAGATGGCCCGGCCATGTCCCTTGCATTAACCGCAGTCGGGCTATAGTGGAGGCACGGCGTTGACACCCGCCGCGACACCGGCGCGGCATAAAAAGCGGAGTCCACGACATCCTTATGGCTGATTTGGCGGGCTGACAATGCAGCCCGGCCACGGTTAGCGGGTGAATTCGTCCCAGTGTTCGTTGAACTGATTCTGAACCCGCGGGCTTGTCAGATCACCGGTAACAACCCAGGCATCCAGGAATTTAAGCTCCTGCAGGATAGAACTTTCAACATCATCAAGCAGTGTGATGCTGTTAAACCAGACCGACTTTCCGGAACGATAAGCCCATCGGCAGCCATCACTCTCTTCCAGGCATTCCTGCCACCAGGTTCTCCCCATATAAACAACCCCGGCTTCCGCCAGCGCCAGACTCTCCGCCTGGATCAGGAAATATGCCGGAAACTCAAGATCAGAAACTTCGATATCGACGCCAATCAACCAGGTATTCATTATTTCTTTGCCTCTTCAATCGCCCACTGCAGGTGATCCCAGTTGAAACCGATATTGGCATCATGGCATTCATCAGCGAGTGCCATCGCAGCCTCAATCGTCTCGTTGTCCAGCGTGTTATCGAGCGAAAGGAAATCGTCGGCCAGCCAGAACGTCCCTGTACAAAGTGCATCCAGAGGATGTTGCTGCAATCTGGCAATCATCCCCGATACAGTCATTTCACGACGCCACAGACCAGGTGTCGGGAAAACTGCGTTGGCCACATCAAACCACTCCCAGTCTCCTGGCGGTACCGGCCATTTCACCATTTCGGTCTGAACGCCTGGTAGCCGGGACAGACGCTCAAGGATCTCCCCCAGGGAAAACTTATGGCCACTTACATCGTCACTGGCCAGACAGTGGCCATTGAGAAACACCGCATGCTGGCCATCATCCAGCGTAATACACGTCAGCTTAAACATATTTCCCTCCTTAACCCGGCACCCATCTGCGCCGTGCCGACACGACAGCCCGACGATCAGTGGTTAATGCAAGGGCGCCAGCAAGGCCGGTAGCCGGTAATAGCAGAGGCGTTCCGAACGGGTTTTCCGTGAAAATTGAGCGGAAAACCGACGGAAGGAACGACGATAAGACGTTAAATCACAGGCGGCCGGGTGCAGCTGGCGGCGCAGCTTCCCTTGCATTCACCACAGTCGGGCTATAGTGAAGGCACGGCGCACCCATGCCTGAAGATGGGATAACCAGACGCTGCCGGTTCAATACCGGCAGTGGATGGCTGGGGAGAGATGATGAGCCCCGGTTTCCCGGGGACGTCTTCAGGAAAAGCTGGAGGTTAATTCCCGATCGTGGATGATACGCTGGCGTACCTCGTCAGCCAGAGCATGAAGCGCTTTCAGCGGTAGCCAATGGCGTACTGGCGCTCCCGGACGAATAATGCAAATGCCGGCGCTGCGGTCACCTTCGCGGACCATATCAAAATCACGGTAAATCGCGAGGCCAACGGCAACAACTGCGGCCCCGTGGTGAAAAATTTCTGTCAGCCATAGTTGCTGTTGTTCAGCATCCGGGCGCATCAGCGGCGGCATATCATTCCACGCTTCACCAAAAACCCAGAAGTGGCGTGTCTGGCGCTCAAAAATATTAATCCCTTCATACTGGGCTCCGGTCATGTCGTTAATAATGCCGGCATCAATGAAGATCTGACGGCACAGGACCATCAAATCGGCTTCAATCGCTTCAGTCAGGCCAATACAGATCGGATTCGCCTCCTCAAAATCAACCCGAACACAAGGATCACCTTTCAGGATTTCGCCGCTGACGCTTGCACACAGGTTGAGATCACTGCACATCTGCTGCAGGCCATGGACCGCACGGGTATCAAGATGGCCACGTGAAGCAATCGCCGGCAGCATCGCCATAATAGATTCGGTAGTGACATGGCCCGAAATAGTGAAGCAATAACAGTTTGCATCAGGCTGGACAACGACTGACGACGGCCAGTTGTTTTCTGACAGGATCTGACGGCTGCGGGTTGGTGCAAGAGTCATATAAAGATTCATAGGGTACTCCTTCGTTTGATTTACCGGGCTTCTTCTGCCGTAGCTTTTACGTACGGGAGGATATCTCCCGCCATAAGCGACAGGCGGCAACGTGCCATCAGGCAAAAATCAAGTTCCGGAGGCAAAGCCGCAGCGCAAGCGACCAGAGGGAGTGCGAACGGGTGCAGCAGCAGGCGACTTTATTTTTGCCGGCACGGTGCAACTGTTTAAGCGATGGCTGGAGATAATCTGACTGCAATAGAGCAGCAAAGTGACTTCATTGGATATACCCACATCGTTATCCCCCGATTCTGTGGATAAGTAACCCAGCTCTCAACGAGTGCAAGGTACCACATCACCGGTGGAGTTTTTCCAGGAACTACAGAGGGTTAAAGGCAGCAAAAAATCAATACTTGAAAGTGTCTTCAATAAGGCAATAATACTGTATATGCAAACAGTGTTATTTGAGGTGGTTATGTTTGAGTTTATACGTGCTGACAGCAATCCAGAGTTGACGCCCATCCCTCTCTATAGCGATCGCTGCCAGGCTGGGTTTCCCTCACCGGCCCAGGACTACGTGGAGGCCGAATTAGACCTGAACCAGTACTGTATATCGCGGCCCAGCTCAACCTACTTTGTACGAGCTATCGGCAACTCGATGACCGACATCGGCCTGCATTCGGGCGACTTGATGATCGTCGATAAAGCCGAACAGGCTCAGCACGGAGACATCGTCATAGCTGAGATAGAGGGAGAGTTCACGGTTAAGAGATTGCTGCTGAGGCCACGGCCTGGACTGCAGGCGATGAACCCAGCCTACCCAACTCTATGGCCAGACCCGGAGAACCTGCAGATCTTCGGTGTCGTGACGGCATTTGTGCACAAAACCCGGGGACATGATTGATGTTCGCCCTGGCTGATGTGAACAGCTTTTATGCGAGTTGTGAGAAGGTCTTTCGTCCTGACTTACGTGATAGACCAGTGGTTGTTCTTAGCAATAACGATGGTTGTGTTATAGCCAGATCTAAGGAAGCGAAGCGGCTTGGAATCAAAATGGGGATCCCCTGGTTTCAGCTAAAAGCAATGCAGTTCCCGGAGAAAGTCCTAACGTTTTCCAGTAATTATGAGCTGTACGCAAGTCTGAGCAACCGGGTCATGGCACATCTGGAAGAATTGGCGCCCCGCGTTGAGCAGTATAGTATCGACGAAATGTTCCTGGATATTCGCGGCATCGATGGCTGTACTGACTTTGAAGATTTCGGACGGCAGCTGCGCGAGCACGTCCTAAGAGGAACCGGACTGACAATTGGTGTCGGGATGGGACCGACAAAAACTTTAGCAAAATCAGCACAATGGGCTTCTAAGGAGTGGCCGCAATTTGGGGGCGTGCTGGCCCTGACTACTGGCAATCTCCGTAGGACAGAGAAACTGCTCTCACTGCAGCCAGTGGAGGAAATCTGGGGGGTTGGTCGCCGCATAGGCAAAAAGCTGAATACATACGGCGTGACAACTGCGCTGCAGCTGGCGCGCATGAACCCTGCCTTTGTACGCAAGAACTTTACCGTGGTGCTGGAGCGGACAGTACGCGAGCTGAACGGTGAGGCCTGTATATCTCTTGAAGAGGCACCGCCCGCAAAGCAGCAGATTGTCTGCAGCCGATCATTCGGAGAGCGCATCACGACTTACGAAGCGTTGCGACAGGCTATCTGCCAGTACGCCGAACGCGCGGCTGAAAAATTGCGGGGAGAACATCAGTTCTGCCGGCACATATCGGTCTTTATCAAAACCTCCCCTTTCGCAGTCAACGAAGCTTATTACGGCAACGTGGCCAGTGAAAAGCTTCTAGTGCCTACACGCGACACCCGAGACATCATTAATGCCTCAGTAAAAGCCCTGGACTGTATCTGGCTCGACGGGCATCGATATGCAAAGGCTGGAGTAATGCTGAATGACTTCACCCCTACGGGAGTAGCACAGTTAAATCTTTTCGATGACGTTAAGCCGCGGGAATGTAGCGAGGAGCTAATGAAAGCCCTGGATGGCATAAACCATTCAGGGCTCGGGAGGGTATGGTTTGCTGGGCGCGGAATAGCGCCGGACTGGCAGATGAAAAGAGAAATGCTGTCGCCGGCATACACAACTAAATGGACTGATATACCGTGCGCCTCAATTTGAGTATCAGAGAAAGCTCTTCATTTTTTCTCGGGCTTCTTCCAGTCGCTGCTGCTCATCATCCTCTACGACTTCGGGCTTGATTGCAGGGGTAAACTGCCCAGCTCCCAGTTCCTGAAGCACTGAGCGAATATCAGCCTGCGTAGGTTTCCATCCGGTGGTCTGGCTGAGCAGCCCGGTCAACTGGTCAGCTGTAAACTCCTTGTTCAGCATCGCGGCCAGAAGCGCGGGTAATCTAGGATCCAGTTGCTGCAGAGCCATTCCGGAAATAAACGCATTCCGGAACAACTCGCCCCGGGTAGAACGGGGAACGGCTTCAATGACTTCCAGAGCCTGTCTGTCTGCATCCTTCTCAGGATGCAGATATAACGTGAATTTTTTCCGTTCCTCACTCACTTCATTACTCCCCTTTAAATACGGCGATCGCTTCTACCAGTGCGGTCTGTGGAGAGGCCATCATAACCACTTTCGGGCCCAGATGTTGCCATGCCGCCTGGACTGCCGTTTCGATAAGCGGTGCACCACCACCGACAATATAAACCCGGTTTACATGACGGAAATCGGCAAGGTCATCCACCACCCGAGCCCCCAGACTGGCGATTGCGCTTTCAATGGTATCCATCACCAGTGGGATTTTGCTCTCGTCATTAATCACCTGACGGACAAAATCCATATCGTGGCGGTGTTTTATCAATTCATCAGCCACCATGGCACTGGTATCACTTGAAGCCATACGAAGCGCACTGAGGGCACTCTGAGTGACCATTGACACACCAATATCCGAATTACCATGAATGGCACTGACCGCATCAAACTGCCCGACAATGACGCCAACATCTAGAGTCGTCCCGCCAAGGTCGATTACCAGCGATTTCTCGTAAGGCCCGACACTGTCTTTTACCAGACGGGTAAACACGGCAGGCAGGGATTCCGGCATAACTTCAACGTGTTCAATACTGAACGTCTCACCTTTATTCAGTTTTACCGGCCGCATAAGGTTGTCGATCTTGCGCTGAATGTTGAGCTCATTCTTCTGGCATTCTTTTGTATAGAACTCACTGATAGGCAGTGTCACCGTCAGTGAAACAGCCTGTGGCTTCAGCCCGCTGTTAAGTAATGCATGATGTACAGCCAGAACATTCACATCCGTGTACTGATACTCAATATGAGTCGTCAGGATGGACTGATTGCTGACTTCATCATAGGTGTACTTCTTGCCATCGAGCTCATAGTTAAAAGTCTGTCGATTTCCCAGCCCCTCTACCTTCCAGCCGGTACGGAACGAGTTCGCAGATACTGACGTCTGCAGCTTTTTCCCGGCATACCAGGCAAGTTTTACGTTTGTTGATCCGTCGTCACAGAAAATATTCATTGTCATTCCTTAGCCCAGATATCGATAACACTCAAAGTGAGTATTAACAATTATTCTCACGGCAGTGCAACTACTCACTTTGAGTCCCTTCGAACATGATAATATCAAAACAAACTCATAATCAAATCATTTGAACATCGAAAACACATTATTTTAATATTACTTTAATATCATACTGAGTTGAGGTAACTTTCACCAAAAAGCATCGCTATCGGTTGACATGACAGCCAAAAAAACTATCATCATGATATTGTTTTAATATTAAAAAGGGATTGCAATGATACTTACGATAGCTAACACAAAAGGTGGCGTAGGTAAGTCTACGCTCGCGGTCAACATTGCCGTAAAAAGAGCCCTTCAGGGGAAAAAAGTTTGGTTAGTCGATGGTGATAAACAGGGTTCGTCGCAAACAGCTATTTTGGTTCGTTCAGAGGACGGTGTTGAGCCAGGTATTGCTTGCTCGCATTACCCTGAAGGTCCGGTATTAAGGAGCCAGGTTTTACAACAGAAAGATAACTTTGACGATATCATCATCGAATGTGGGGGCCGAGACTCCACTGCTATGAGGGCAGCTCTGACAATCACAGACGTCCTTTTAGTCCCTTCAGCACCGGGAAGTTTCGAAGCTTGGGCTATGGATGCCAACGCCGAACTAATCAAAGAAGCGCGGAGCATAAGAGATGGGTTGGTCTGCTATTCGCTTTTGAACAAAGCAGATACTCAAGCCAGATCCTCCTACAACAGAGATATGCTGGAAATGATGGAAGAGTACAAAGAGGACATCCCAATCCTCGACAAAGTCATCTATCAAAGAAAAGTCTACGCCAATGCTGCAGGCAGTGGAAGGACCGTGAGTGAACTGAAATTACGTTCGCATGAAAAGATTGCAGTGCAAGAGCTAGATACTCTCATATCAACACTATTTGAATAGTTAAATGCAATCAAAATAATATTAAAGTAATGTATAGGTGATATGAAATGGCGCTCCAAAAAAAACCCAAAAACCAGCAATCTGTTTCAAATAATGAGGCAGTAGAAAACTTCATAAACTCAGCCCCCGATGCAAAACTCCCCGCGTCGAAGGGAGTTGTTAAAGGTAAAAAACAGCAGATCACAATCACGATGGACCCTGAACTGATTAAGCGTATAGATGAAGCAGCTGCAGAGAACGGGCAATCGCGCGCTGCTTTCATTAATATGTCATGCATAAACATACTGGACTATGGTTTGCAAATTGCTGGCAAGAAGAAAATCAGCGACTAAAAACATTAAAACACAATGAAAGCAATTTCAATTTGATGTTGTTTTAATATTAAAACAACATCAAATCAATCTTTTCTGAATCTTACTGCTATCTTAGATTTTTTTTATCATCGCAACAGCCTCAGCCCCGGACATCTGAAACTGTACCCGGTGCCGTGCCGCCACATCGAGTGCAAACACCTTCGTGTAGACCTCCGTTGAACTGATACTCTTATGCCCCATCAGACTCTGCAGCACCTTCAGCGGAATACCGTTGTACAGCATATGCATGGCATAGGAATGCCGAAAAGTATGTGGAGTCACCGCTACCGAGAATGTCACACCGTCGGCCGCAGCGGATTCAACCGCTTCACTCAGCCAGGTTCTGACGGTGCGGTCCGTAATTTCCCAGATGCGTGCTTTCTCTGTTCTGCCAGTACGTTTATTTCGGCGCTCGAGGGGAATTTTCAGCGTGGCCACCATCATCTCCAGCTGACTGACGTACTGTTTATCTGACAGCGGCACCAGGCGATGAGCCTGGCTGCCAGCAGGCATTCTTCCTGCTGTTCTGGCCGCCTTTTCTGCCCGCTGTTTCAGGGTGGCCAGCTGCACAAACGGGTAGGGTGGCGCCAGCGAAAAATCACTCCGGGTCAGCGCCAGCGCTTCGTTAATGCGCGCGCCGGTATTCCACAGCGTGGCCAGCAACATCTTGCGGTGCAGATCGGGGACATAATGGAGTAGGGCGCTTACTTCCGGCGCCAGCAGATACTTCGGCAGTTCGTCCTGGACGATCGCCATCTGACGCAGGGCCAGAGCCGCCGGGTAATCGATGGCCACAGGTAGCTGTGCTGCAGGAACATTGGTTTGAGTGACCGGCATGAGATGACTCATTGCTTTAACACCCCGGAAAATCTGAAGGGCCGATAATAAACATCACCAGGCCGTCGCGGCAACGTTCAAGCTCCGCCTCACTGGCAGAAGAAGACAGCCTGTGCAGGTTCGCGGGGGTCGCGTCCAGAGGATATAAATCCTGGCTGAACAGCGACAGATTATCTTCACTGCATGTGAGACCTGCCGCTCCCAGATACCGGGAATAATCAGACAGTATGGACCGGCGTTCTGCTTCAGGCAGTGACTCAAAATACCCCAGATACTCATCAGTAAAAGCAGAATCGGCGATCCCCCTGACCACGCCGGCCATTTCCTGACAGATATCCAGCTGCAGCACCGCCGCAGGGAAGATATCCTCCCGGTGTCCGCCACAGGATGCGGAGGCCAGCCGCCACTGACGGTTGGTGCTGACCGGTACTGTCCGAGTCGACGCAAGCACCAGGACCGGCAGTTTACCCGTCCACGTTTCAAAAGGTTCGTCAAAATAATCAGCAGGAATATCGGCAAGAGCCATTCCATCCCATGTTGACACTGTCATGTTGCTCCTCGTTATAGTTTATATGCGGCGGGTAACCAACCGGGAGCCGGCGGCAGCGGAGAACAATTCCAGGGATGTTGCGCTGCCAGTTCCTGAATATCGTCGTCATACAGCCCAGTCCCGCCAAAATCAAACGCCGGCCAGCGCTGGCAGGCATAGCAGTAGGCCAGAAAACCCTCATCCCGCTTCCGGGTCAGCCAGTACACCCAACTGATGGCGTAAATGTCCTGCGAGTAAGCCCCCCAGGCCACAAAAAACGCAAAGCGGGTCCAGTGGGCCAGTTCGGGGTAAAGTGGACGCATGGCAGCCAGTTCATTCAGCGTCTGCTGGTCAAGACTGAAATCCTGCTCTTCCGTGTCGGTAACAAATGTCTCCAGATCAAACTTAAACTTTTCCATCCAGTGTTCCTTTATTATTGAGAAATCCCGCCTTACCCTCTGTTAATGCTTCTATCTGAAGCTTGCCCAGAAGTCAGGCCGAATGTCATACAGCATTGTGTCACCAACATCAGCCAGCTTTTCATCAAATTCCCCCTTATCGGGAAGACAACCATCCTTGACATCAGAAACGTCGCTTAACTCTCTTAGATGCCAGAATTCGCAGTCTGGCTCCTGGATAGCAATAACAAAACCGTATGAATTCACCAGGTAACGCGGATTAACCGGATATTCTAAATCCCTAATCCATAATGGAGTGCTGTTTGGGATACCAAGAGCCATTCTTATTTCCAGTAATGTCCTGTTACCAGTTCGACCAGCAGTACATCGTTTACACATAAAATAGTCACTCAGAGTAATTATTACGGGCGGCAGATCTGTCTGCGCACAACCCTGCGTCTGTCACCCGGATGATTTTCCCCTGCCGTCATCATTTATAAGAGGATAATGAGCAGGCATATAGCCACGCCGTTAAATTACCGGATGGCCGTTTCGGTGTGATCCGATTTATTGCGTATTTAACAGTTTCCGGAAGTGTACCACGCACACGAAATAAGCAAAGCGGCAATATCTGCCCCTGCGCGACGGATCACGGGGAAGGGGATAAACACAACATATAGAAGAAAACGCAGCTGATGGCATGGCACATGTTGTGTTTCTGCGCCGCTGCGCGCCGGAGGCCGGAGAGAAGATCCGGAACAGACAATTTTCGGATCTGCACGGTGGGAAACCCGTAAAGAATATGATAATTAAACAAAATACATAAAATCATATCAGATTTGATATTTATCATTAATCATATAACCATATCTAATATGATTATTGCACACAGAGTAGAAAATCACTCATGATATGATTTTTTTACTCAAGCGACATTTTCAGACGGAGCGTGCAGGATGGATGAGAAAGAAGTGAATTTTTCACTCAGCTATGAGCAACTGACCCGGATAGCGGAAGAACGTATCCGTGAATGCGAGCTGGACAGCCAGGGCGCCAAATACATCAGCGAATCGAGTAAGGCCAGCACCCTTCTGGGATTCTGGTATGAACTGGCCATTACTGGTGCGCCAATGAAAAATTACGAACAAACCAAAGCGCTCATCGACGCCGATCATCAGCGTCTCAGAAAGCTCATCTGGCCAGAGACGGATAAGTAATGACTAAGACACGCCGACCATCGCCGCTGCAGCGGCGGGTGCTGATTGTGCTGGCCGCCCTCGATGCGAAACGTCCGGGACCGGTGGCCACGCGGGATATTGAGCGGATGCTGGAGCAGGGCGGGGACGCCCCGGTGTACGGGCCGAACCTGCGCGCCTCCTGCCGGCGTATGGAGGCCGCAGGCTGGCTGCGCACCCTGCGCGCCCCGAACCTGCAGCTGGCCGTCGAGCTGACGGACGCCGGCCGTGCGCTGGCCGCTCCGCTTCTGGCTGACGAACAGGCGCGTGTCCTGGCGGAGCAACGCACGACGGAGATCCGGGTTCTGCCCCTGGTCCGGATAAAACCGGTATACGAGTCTGACAGGTTCGGTGACGACCGGCCGGTGGAGCTGGACGGTCGCTGGCACCTGGCGTGCCGGGGCGACTACGTTATCCGTCTCGACGGCACCACCTGCCTGCAGCTGTGGAACACGGCCGGGCAAGTGATGCGACAGGAAGGCGACCCCCTGCAGGTGGCTGAGTGGTTACAGGCCTGTCACGATGCCGGCATTGATATCCGCCTGCAGATCAACGAAAGCACCGCGCCGGAACAGGGTACACCTTCACTGAAAGGGGCTGAGTTTCCCGGCGGGCAGGCTGCAGACACGACGGAAACCTGGTACCGGTACCTGCTGAGGGCACTGCGACAATACGATGTGCAGGGGCTGTCCGCCACAAACCCGGAGCACCTTAACGCAGTGAAGCCCGGCAGGCGTAATAAGGAACAACCGCTACAGGAACGTTTTCTGGCACTGGCGAAAACGGTGGAAGGGACCCCTGGTGCCCTTCGTTCGGATCGGTATGAAGAGGATGCCGGCCCGCTGCTGACAGAGTTGCTGGACGGATTCGGGTTCACGCCGGACCAGGCTTCCCGCCTCATCCGCCTTATCCGCTGGCCGCTGATGAGTCAGGAAGAATATGACCGGCGCGAGCTGAACAGCCTGCTGGATGAACTGGAACAGCGACAGCTGTACTGCAACCGCGAGCAGCTGACTGAGATTGTGTTTTCACCGGTCCGCCAACCCGGCGAGCGCTGGACTGACCGTCTGCAGTGGCTCCTGATTACAGACGGATTCGGGTTCTGCAGTCCGCTGTCCCGTGACGCAGGCGCCCGGGCGTTGGCGATCCTGGCCGGCTACACGGGGCAGGAGGTGGCGGAACATCTGGCCACGGTGATCGTCTGGAACAACCACAGCGCGGGGACGCCGTCATGAGCACAGGCAACGTCCATTTGATTGTAACCTGCACGCGCCGCAAAACCGTGCCTGCAGGTGATGCGGTCTTTCCGGATGAACGTGACGTGGAGAGAGCTTACGGGCTCTGGATGGAAAGACTGGCGCAGGCCCGTCGCGGATCGCCCCCCATGACCGCCGGCGAACTGTATACGGGCCAGCACTGGTGCAGGGCAGTTGCAGCTGCGGCGCGAAACGGTGCCGAAATGTGGGTGATTTCAGCTGGCCTGGGGCTACTACATGCCTCTGATCCCGTGGTCCCGTATGAGGCGACATTTTCCTCGATGCCGTTCTGCCATCGCACTCACTGGGAACGACTGACAACACGTCCACTTTCGGAACGACGGTGTACCTCCCTGAAAATGCTGATGCAGACAAGGCCTGACGATCGGTTTGTAGTGGCGGCCTCCCCAGTATACCTGCGTGCCGTGGAATCAGACCTTCTCGCGGGAAGGTACACGCTACGAGCACCTGAACAGTTGACGGTTGTCACCTCAAAAGGCTATCAGGGCAGCCTGAAGGACAGTGTCCGGTATACGAGCGCAGGAATGATGAAGGGGCTGAATACCAACATGACAGGATTAAATATTAGTTATGCCGTGCAGTTGATTGGTAATGAGGAAGATCGCAGCAGAACAGCACATGAGGTATATGCATGATCCGCCTGTTATGTTCAATAGTTATGATCGTTCTGACGTTTTCTGCCAGCGCGGATGTCAGCGGCAGGGTTGTGCGCGTGCTGGATGGAGATACCGTTGAGATTCTTGAAACAGGGAACGGGGTCTGAGGTCCAACCATGCGAAAAACCACGTTAAGAAAGCAACCTTCTGAAAAGGCGACGTTTATCAGTTTTTTTTCCGGCCATAAAGGGGGCGGAAATTATTCCCTGCACGGGTATTCGCAAGGATTTCGGTAGTGCTCTGGCTCTGCCCCCCATAACCTGGCGGACAGAGCATGATTGGGAAAGCGGTACCCTCACGGCAGAAACGATTGACGCAGGCTATATTTCTATTATTCTGGAAATATAGATAAAGGAGGTATTATGGATTTAAACACTGCTGCAAACGCACTTCGAGAACTGGGCCACCCGACACGTCTCAGCATATACCGGGAGCTGGTCAGGGCGGGTCATGAAGGCCTGCCGGTTGGCGAACTGCAGAAGCACCTTGAGATTCCTGCCTCCACGCTCAGCCATCATCTTTCAGCGCTGATATCCGCTGGACGGCACTGTTGCAAATAGTCGGTGGTGATAAACTTATCATCCCCTTTTGCTGATGGAGCTGCACATGAACCCATTCAAAGGCCGGCATTTTCAGCGTGACATCATTCTGTGGGCCGTACGCTGGTACTGCAAATACGGCATCAGTTACCGTGAGCTGCAGGAGATGCTGGCTGAACGCGGAGTGAATGTCGATCACTCCACGATTTACCGCTGGGTTCAGCGTTATGCGCCTGAAATGGAAAAACGGCTGCGCTGGTACTGGCGTAACCCTTCCGATCTTTGCCCGTGGCACATGGATGAAACCTACGTGAAGGTCAATGGCCGCTGGGCGTATCTGTACCGGGCCGTCGACAGCCGGGGCCGCACTGTCGATTTTTATCTCTCCTCCCGTCGTAACAGCAAAGCTGCATACCGGTTTCTGGGTAAAATCCTCAACAACGTGAAGAAGTGGCAGATCCCGCGATTCATCAACACGGATAAAGCGCCCGCCTATGGTCGCGCGCTTGCTCTGCTCAAACGCGAAGGCCGGTGCCCGTCTGACGTTGAACACCGACAGATTAAGTACCGGAACAACGTGATTGAATGCGATCATGGCAAACTGAAACGGATAATCGGCGCCACGCTGGGATTTAAATCCATGAAGACGGCTTACGCCACCATCAAAGGTATTGAGGTGATGCGTGCACTACGCAAAGGCCAGGCCTCAGCATTTTATTATGGTGATCCCCTGGGCGAAATGCGCCTGGTAAGCAGAGTTTTTGAAATGTAAGGCCTTTGAATAAGACAAAAGGCTGCCTCATCGCTAACTTTGCAACAGTGCCCGTTTTTCCGATGTGCCGAAATGCCCGCTTACCAGGGTGTGCAGCTCATTCAGAATATAATCATACATCTGATAATGCGCTTTCCACGGCTCCTGTGTGGCATTGACATAAAACCCGGCACCCTGGCCGAGATCGTACTCTTTATCATCCGCCACCTGACTGCCGCGCGGACTGGTATCCGGCGCGACAATCACCAGGCCGTGTTCCGCTGCGTAACGCTGTGCCCCGGCTTTGGTGATAAAATTCTGCTCGTTGCAGGTCAGCCCGGAAAGCCAGTACAGCACAGGACATTTCTCTGTTTTTGCCTGCGGCGGCAGAAACACGGAAAAAGTCATCGGCGTGCCGGTCACCGCAGAGTGGTGACGCCAGACTTCCTGGCTGCCGCCGAAACAGACGTGATGTTCAATCCGTTCCATAGTATCTCCCTGAATACGTTATCAGTAATGAATGACTGTGCGGATGGATTTGCCGTCGTGCATCAAATCAAAAGCTTCATTGATTTTATCCAGTTCCATGGTGTGCGTGACAAACGGCGCCAGCTCGATTTTGCCGCTCATGGCATCTTCCACCATTCCCGGCAACTGGGTACGCCCTTTCACGCCGCCGAACGCCGTGCCTTTCCAGACCCGGCCGGTCACCAGCTGGAACGGACGGGTTGAAATCTCTTTTCCGGCACCCGCCACCCCGATAATTACCGACTGCCCCCAGCCACGGTGCGCACTTTCCAGCGCCGACCGCATCACATTGACATTGCCGATACATTCAAAGGTATGATCCACACCCCATTTGGTCATTTCGACCAGCACCTGCTGAACAGGTTTGTCATAATCATTGGGATTAATGCAGTCTGTGGCGCCGAACTGTTTTGCCAGCTCAAACTTGGATGGATTGGTATCGATGGCAAAGATGCGCCCCGCTTTTGCCTGACGTGCGCCCTGCACCACGGCCAGCCCGATACCGCCGAGGCCGAATACCGCCACAGAATCCCCTTCCTGTACCTTCGCGGTATTGTGTACCGCGCCGATCCCGGTGGTCACGCCGCAGCCGAGCAGGCAAACCTGCTCCGCATTGGCCTGCGGATTGATTTTCGCCAGTGATACTTCCGCCACAACGGTATATTCGCTGAATGTCGAGCAGCCCATATAGTGATAGAGCGGCTGACCGTTATACGAAAAACGGCTGGTGCCGTCCGGCATCACGCCTTTGCCCTGGGTTTCGCGGACGGCAACACAGAGGTTGGTTTTACCGGAGGTACAGAAATCACACTCGCCGCACTCGGCGGTGTACAGCGGGATCACATGGTCGCCCGGTTTCACACTGGTCACGCCCTCACCGACCTCAACCACCACCCCGGCACCTTCATGGCCGAGCACCACCGGGAACAGACCTTCCGGATCATCACCGGAAAGCGTGTAGGCATCGGTATGGCATACCCCGGTGTGACTGATTTTCACCAGCACTTCACCTTTCTTCGGCGGTGCCACATCAATTTCAACAATTTCAAGGGGTAAACCCGGCCCGAAGGCGACTGCTGCGCGTGATTTCATAACGGTTCCTCTGTGTCTGAGGCTTATCATGGCAGGCGATAAGCACGAATGCCGTCCACCATACCGCACAACAGCGCTGCCTGTATAGCGCCGGTCAGCAGGTGGCCGCCACCGGTGCCGGTTTTCTGATCAGCAGACAGATTGCCAGCAGCAGACCGTACAGTGCCGTGCCAATCAGCCACACCGTACCGTCCGCACTCTGCTGTGTCTGACTGAAAATAAAAGCAAACAGCAGCGGGCCCGCCACGCCGGTCAGATTGGTCAGGCTGACCAGCACACCCTGTAGTTTTCCCTGATTTGCCGCCGATGCCCCGGCAGAGATAATGCCCTGCAATGCAGGCAGTGCAATTCCGCCGCCTGCCAGCAGGATCAGGACCGGATACACCATCCATCCGGAAGTGATAGCAGACATCAGTAAAAACGCGGTGGCATCGGCAATAAATCCGGCGAAAATAATGGTTTTCTCACTCAGCCGTTTTGCCAGCGCCCCGGCAACCACCGCCTGAAACAGTGCATGCATCGCCCCGAGTCCCGCCAGTGAAAAACCGACCGCCGCGCTGTCCCAGGCAAAGCGGCTCTCCGTAAACAATACCCAGACAGTGGCCGGGATCTGCCCGATAAGCTGCGCGGTAAAAAAGACAAACAGCAACAGCGCCAGAGGTTTAAGCAGTGTGATAAAGCTGATACCTGCGCTTTCTTGTTTCTGCTCCGCCGGTTTTTCTTCTGTCTGTACCGCCGGTTTAAAGATAAAAAAGACCATCAGAAAGGTGCAGGCATTCAGTATTGCCGCAATGACAAACGGCAGATGCGGTGAGATATCCCCCGCCAGTCCGCCGATAGCCGGCCCGGCAATCAGCCCGGCACCAAAGGCCGCACCGAGACGGCCGAACCAGGCGGTACGCTCGCTGACCGCCGTGCTGTCCGCCACTACCGAAGCCGCAACCGCGCCGGTGGCACCAGTGATCCCGGAGATAATCCGCCCGAGATACAACATCCACAGCACATTGGACAGTGCCAGCAGTGTGTAATCAAACGCGGCACCCGCCAGGGATAACAGCAGCACCGGTCTGCGCCCCAGCTTATCTGACCATCTGCCCAGCAGCGGAGCAAAACAGACCTGCATCACCGCATACAGCGCCAGCAGAATGCCGTAATGGTTTGCCACATCCGCTTCCGGGAGATATTCCCGCAGCAGTGACGGTAATACCGGCATGATCAGACCAATTCCCATCGCGTCCAGCAGTGTAATCACCAGCGCGATGACAGCGGGTTTATTCATTTTTCAGATCCTGTGTTAATTCCCTATCATTGATAGAGTTGGAATATATCCCTATCAATGATAGAGTGTCAATCTGAAAATCGGAGGAGACGGTCATGGCACGGCTGAACAGAGAATCGGTTATTGATGCGGCACTGGAACTGCTGAATGAGACAGGGATTGACGGGCTGACGACCCGCAAGCTGGCGCAGAAGCTGGGAATAGAACAGCCGACACTTTACTGGCATGTGAAAAATAAACGGGCGTTACTGGATGCGCTGGCGGTGGAGATCCTGGCGCGTCATCATGATTATTCACTGCCTGCGGCGGGGGAATCCTGGCAGTCATTTCTGCGCAATAATGCAATGAGTTTCCGCCGGGCGCTGCTGCGTTACCGTGACGGGGCAAAAGTGCACCTCGGCACCCGCCCTGATGAAAAACAGTATGATACGGTGGAAACCCAGTTACGCTTTATGACAGAAAACGGCTTTTCACTGCGCGACGGGTTATATGCGATTTCAGCGGTCAGTCATTTTACCCTTGGTGCCGTACTGGAGCAGCAGGAGCATACTGCCGCCCTGACCGACCGCCCTGCAGCACCGGACGAAAACCTGCCGCCGCTATTGCGGGAAGCGCTGCAGATTATGGACAGTGATGATGGTGAGCAGGCCTTTCTGCATGGCCTGGAGAGCCTGATCCGGGGGTTTGGGCACTGTTGCAAATAGTCGGTGGTGATAAACTTATCATCCCCTTTTGCTGATGGAGCTGCACATGAACCCATTCAAAGGCCGGCATTTTCAGCGTGACATCATTCTGTGGGCCGTACGCTGGTACTGCAAATACGGCATCAGTTACCGTGAGCTGCAGGAGATGCTGGCTGAACGCGGAGTGAATGTCGATCACTCCACGATTTACCGCTGGGTTCAGCGTTATGCGCCTGAAATGGAAAAACGGCTGCGCTGGTACTGGCGTAACCCTTCCGATCTTTGCCCGTGGCACATGGATGAAACCTACGTGAAGGTCAATGGCCGCTGGGCGTATCTGTACCGGGCCGTCGACAGCCGGGGCCGCACTGTCGATTTTTATCTCTCCTCCCGTCGTAACAGCAAAGCTGCATACCGGTTTCTGGGTAAAATCCTCAACAACGTGAAGAAGTGGCAGATCCCGCGATTCATCAACACGGATAAAGCGCCCGCCTATGGTCGCGCGCTTGCTCTGCTCAAACGCGAAGGCCGGTGCCCGTCTGACGTTGAACACCGACAGATTAAGTACCGGAACAACGTGATTGAATGCGATCATGGCAAACTGAAACGGATAATCGGCGCCACGCTGGGATTTAAATCCATGAAGACGGCTTACGCCACCATCAAAGGTATTGAGGTGATGCGTGCACTACGCAAAGGCCAGGCCTCAGCATTTTATTATGGTGATCCCCTGGGCGAAATGCGCCTGGTAAGCAGAGTTTTTGAAATGTAAGGCCTTTGAATAAGACAAAAGGCTGCCTCATCGCTAACTTTGCAACAGTGCCGCGCGACGAGCAGCAGCACCAGGAGCAGAAGCACGTCGAGAAAAAGCAACAGCAGATCGAGCAGCGCCCACGGCGGGCCGCTCGCATCGGATAAGTCGAAAAATCCGGCTAAAGTGGCCGAGCTGCACATCAGGCCGCGCGGTTTTCCTCCCTGATCGCCGGCGCGGTTTCTTCCTCCCTGAACCGCATGCAGACTTGCCGCCTCGGACACCCCGAGGCGGTTTTTTTTCGCCTCGCTCGAGCATCGCCGCATCCGACGATGCCGAGACGACCAGGCCGCGCACGTCGAGCTGCAGCATCGCCATTGCCGACGATGGCACCAGGTCGCCGGCGGTGGCCACCGACCTCGAGCTCGCATCGCCACATCCGACGATGCGCGCCGGCGTCGACCATCGCCAGGTCTGACGATGGCGGCCGCCCTGCCCTGGATCTCGCATCGCCATTTCTGGCGATGAGATCCACGGAGCGGCCATTTAGACCCGCCAATAACGACCCGGCCAAGATAAATCGCATGACGGCCTTTTTGGCCGGGGGTAGCATGACCGGACACTTTGCGTATGCCCAAAGGAGCCCGCAAGTATGCGCAGGACGAAGCCAGTAGCCGCGCCGATGGTGGCGCGGGTCTATCTGCGCGTCAGCACCGACGCGCAGGACTTGGAACGCCAAGAGGCGATCACTACGGCCGCGAAGGCCGCCGGCTACTACGTCGCCGGCATCTACCGTGAGAAGGCATCCGGCGCACGCGCCGACCGGCCTGAGCTGCTGCGCATGATCGGCGACCTACAGCCCGGCGAGGTGGTCATTGCCGAGAAGATCGACCGCATCAGCCGCCTACCTTTGCCCGAGGCCGAGCGCCTGGTGGCCTCGATACAGGCCAAAGGCGCAAGCCTGGCCGTCCCTGGCGTGGTCGATCTATCCGACCTGGCGGCCGAGGCCCAGGGCGTCGCCAAGATCGTGCTGGAAGCCGTGCAGATCATGCTTTTTCGCCTGGCCTTGCAGATGGCCCGCGACGACTACGAGGACAGGCGCGAACGCCAGCGCCAAGGCATTGAGTTGGCCCGCCAGGCCGGGCGGTACAAGGGCCGCCGTGCTGATCCGAAGCGCCGCGCCCAAGTTGTCGCGCTGCGCAAGTCCGGCTACAGCATCAACAAGACCGCCGAGCTGGCCGGGTACAGTGCGGCCCAGGTGAAACGGATATGGGCCGAGGTCAGCCAGGCCGAAGCGAAGCAGCACGGCGCGTTCGTGGAGGACGCATTGACGGAAGCCGATGCCCTGGCCGCTGTCGGCCAGGATGAGCGCCAGGAGGAAAGGGCATGAAGAAGCCGAACCAAGACGACGAGCCGTTTTTCATCACCGAGGAGATTGCGGCCGAAATGATCGCCGGCGGCTATGAGTTCGAGCTGCCGCCCATTCCTTGCACCATCCGCCTACGCGACGTGCTGGAGCGCATGACCGATGCTGAGCTAGCATTGCAGCCGGGCGAGATCGCCGACCAGGAGCGTGAACGCTGCCGGCGCAAGCCGTGTTCAACCTCATGATCTGGTCATGGTATTTTTCATGGCACTGAGCCTGATAGTTCTTGCAAATTGTTGTCACTAAAGGGTTTTGTGTGCTTGTTTACAATCGAGTGGGAGTGACGGGCACTGGCTGGCAATGTCTAGCAACGGCAGGCATTTCGGCTGAGGGTAAAAGAACTTTCCGCTAAGCGATAGACTGTATGTAAACACAGTATTGCAAGGACGCGGAACATGCCTCATGTGGCGGCCAGGACGGCCAGCCGGGATCGGGATACTGGTCGTTACCAGAGCCACCGACCCG
Source organism: Citrobacter tructae (assembly GCF_004684345.1). Lineage (NCBI taxonomy): Bacteria > Pseudomonadati > Pseudomonadota > Gammaproteobacteria > Enterobacterales > Enterobacteriaceae > Citrobacter > Citrobacter tructae. Next base: position 44,382 of record NZ_CP038468.1, on the reverse strand, counting down.
AGCAAACCCTTCTCTATCAGATCGTTGACGAGTATTACCCGGCATTCGCTGCGCTTATGGCAGAGCAGGGAAAGGAATTGCCGGGCTATGTGCAACGGGAATTTGAAGAATTTCTCCAATGCGGGCGGCTGGAGCATGGCTTTCTACGGGTTCGCTGCGAGTCTTGCCACGCCGAGCACCTGGTCGCTTTCAGCTGTAAGCGTCGCGGTTTCTGCCCGAGCTGTGGGGCGCGGCGGATGGCCGAAAGTGCCGCCTTGCTGGTTGATGAAGTACTGCCTGAACAACCCATGCGTCAGTGGGTGTTGAGCTTCCCGTTTCAGCTGCGTTTCCTGTTTGCCAGCCGGCCCGAGATCATGGGGTGGGTGCTGGGCATCGTTTACCGCGTCATTGCCACGCACCTGGTCAAGAAAGCGGGCCATACCCACCAAGTGGCCAAGACGGGCGCGGTCACCCTGATCCAGCGTTTTGGATCGGCGCTCAATCTGAATGTTCACTTCCACATGCTGTTTCTCGACGGTGTGTATGTCGAGCAATCCCACGGCTCAGCGCGTTTCCGCTGGGTCAAGGCGCCGACCAGCCCAGAGCTCACCCAGCTGACGCACACCATCGCCCACCGGGTGGGTCGCTATCTGGAACGGCAAGGCCTGCTGGAACGGGATGTCGAAAACAGCTATCTGGCCTCGGATGCGGTGGATGACGACCCGATGACACCCCTGCTGGGGCACTCGATCACTTACCGTATCGCTGTCGGTTCACAGGCGGGGCGAAAGGTGTTCACTTTGCAAACTCTGCCGACCAGTGGTGATCCGTTCGGTGACGGGATTGGCAAGGTAGCCGGGTCCAGCCTGCACGCCGGCGTGGCGGCCAGGGCCGATGAACGCAAGAAGCTCGAACGGCTGTGCCGGTACATCAGCCGCCCGGCGGTATCCGAGAAGCGGCTGTCGTTAACACGAGGCGGCAACGTGCGCTACCAGCTCAAGACGCCGTACCGGGACGGCACCACGCACGTCATTTTCGAACCATTGGATTTCATTGCAAGGCTGGCCGCCCTGGTACCGAAGCCCAGAGTCAACCTAACCCGCTTCCACGGGGTGTTCGCACCCAACAGTCGGCACCGGGCGTTGGTCACGCCGGCAAAACGGGGCAGGGGCAACAAGGTCAGGGTGGCTGATGAACCGGCAACACCAGCACAACGGCGAGCGTCGATGACATGGGCGCAACGGCTCAAGCGTGTTTTCAATATCGACATCGAGACCTGCAGCGGCTGCGGCGGCGCCATGAAAGTCATCGCCTGCATTGAAGACCCTATAGTGATCAAGCAGATCCTTGATCACCTGAAGCACAAAGCCGAAACCAGCGGGACCAGGGCGTTACCCGAAAGCCGGGCGCCACCGGCTGAGCTGCTCCTGGGTCTGTTTGACTGACGAGCCTGAAGGCCAACGATACCAATCAAAATGCTGCGTTCACAGCGCCGCGGCAGGGATCCGCCGTGCTGGTTGTCGGAAAAGGAGCCGCTAGTGGGAAAGAGGAGGGTAAATTTTCAGCGTTGCTGGCTCCCCGTCAGCCGGATTGGGTTGCATCGCAGGGGTGTCGAAAGAGTCAACTGCGGTCCAAAGCTGTTGGACTTGGGTGAAAAGGGCGTTTATTCTTCCTATACGTGCCGCGTTCCAGGCGGCGACTATGAGGGCTATGTCGATGCCCATGTGCGCCGGCTGGAGGCGCTACGCCGGGCCGGTATCGTCGAGCGGATCGACGCCGACCAATGGCGCATCCCCGATGATCTGGTCAGCCGTGCCGCCGCCCATGACGCCGGCCGAGACAGTCAGGCCAGCGTTCGCGTCCTTTCCCCGGTCGATCTGAACAAACAGATCGGATCGGACGGCGCGACCTGGCTGGACCGGCGGCTGATCCACGGCGAGACGGCCGACCTTGCGCCAACCGGCTTCGGGCAACAAGTCCGCGAAGCCATGGACCAGCGCCGCGAGCACCATATCGAACAGGGCGACGCCACCCGCAGCCGGGACAGCCGCGTCTTCTACCGGCGCAACCTTCTCGCCATCCTGCGGGAGCGCGAGGTAGCCGGCGTCGGATCGGATATGGCTTTGAGTAAGGGCCTGCCGTTCCGCGCCGCCACGGACGGCGAGAGCGTCAGCGGCAAGTTTACCGGAACCGTGCATCTATCGAGCGGCAAGTTCGCCGTGGTCGAGAAATCCCATGAGTTCACCCTTGTCCCGTGGCGGCCGATCATCGACCGCCAACTCGGCCGCGAGGTTATGGGCATCGTGCAGGGCGGGTCGGTGTCGTGGCAGTTAGGGCGGCAGAGGGGGCTGGAACGCTGAGTGCGCCCATGCCGCATTGCGAAGCAAAAGATAATCGGATAAAATGTAGCAATTCATATTCGTAAGCGTGGAGTAATCAGATGGGAAATTCCAAGTCAGCAGACAAGTAAGCCGCAACAACCAGTATTGTTGTTGCGGCGCTCTGTAAGGCTAGTCTCATCTGATTGCTGACGAGCAGACGTCGCCCGGTATTCCTTAATCGAGGGTTGATTCGTCATGACCACCACACGCCCCGCGTGGGCCTATACGCTGCCGGCAGCACTGCTGCTGATGGCTCCTTTCGACATCCTCGCTTCACTGGCGATGGATATTTATCTCCCTGTCGTTCCAGCGATGCCCGGCATCCTGAACACGACGCCCGCTATGATCCAACTCACGTTGAGCCTCTATATGGTGATGCTCGGCGTGGGCCAGGTGATTTTTGGTCCGCTCTCAGACAGAATCGGGCGACGGCCAATTCTACTTGCGGGCGCAACGGCTTTCGTCATTGCGTCTCTGGGAGCAGCTTGGTCTTCAACTGCACCGGCCTTTGTCGCTTTCCGTCTACTTCAAGCAGTGGGCGCGTCGGCCATGCTGGTGGCGACGTTCGCGACGGTTCGCGACGTTTATGCCAACCGTCCTGAGGGTGTCGTCATCTACGGCCTTTTCAGTTCGATGCTGGCGTTCGTGCCTGCGCTCGGCCCTATCGCCGGAGCATTGATCGGCGAGTTCTTGGGATGGCAGGCGATATTCATTACTTTGGCTATACTGGCGATGCTCGCACTCCTAAATGCGGGTTTCAGGTGGCACGAAACCCGCCCTCTGGATCAAGTCAAGACGCGCCGATCTGTCTTGCCGATCTTCGCGAGTCCGGCTTTTTGGGTTTACACTGTCGGCTTTAGCGCCGGTATGGGCACCTACTTCGTCTTCTTCTCGACGGCTCCCAGTGTGCTCATAGGCCAAGCGGAATATTCCGAGATCGGATTCAGCTTTGCCTTCGCCACTGTCGCGCTTGTAATGATCGTGACAACCCGTTTCGCGAAGTCCTTTGTCGCCAGATGGGGCATCGCAGGATGCGTGGCGCGTGGGATGGCGTTGCTTGTTTGCGGAGCGGTCCTGTTGGGGATCGGCGAACTTTACGGCTCGCCGTCATTCCTCACCTTCATCCTACCGATGTGGGTTGTCGCGGTCGGTATTGTCTTCACGGTGTCCGTTACCGCGAACGGCGCTTTGGCAGAGTTCGACGACATCGCGGGATCAGCGGTCGCGTTCTACTTCTGCGTTCAAAGCCTGATAGTCAGCATTGTCGGGACATTGGCGGTGGCACTTTTAAACGGTGACACAGCGTGGCCCGTGATCTGTTACGCCACGGCGATGGCGGTACTGGTTTCGTTGGGGCTGGTGCTCCTTCGGCTCCGTGGGGCTGCCACCGAGAAGTCGCCAGTCGTCTAACCGACGACTGGTAGCAGGCCCGCTCCGATGCGGCGCACTAACCATCGAAACCTCGTGAATGTCGGTATCCTGTCTGGCAGGATACCGCTCATTTCCCTTGTTCAGTTCATCGCCGTCGCCGAGCATCTGAATTTTCGGCATGCGGCCAAGGCACTTGGTATCAGCCAGTCGAGCGTCAGCGCGCGTGTGAAAGCGCTGGAGGATAACCTTGGTGTCCTGCTATTTGAGCGCCATGCGCGGGGCGTTCGGCTAACAGACGCAGGCAGGCACTTCATGGAGCGTGTCACGGCGGGTGTCGATCAACTCGATCACGCAGTGAAGACCGCGGAGTGACGGGCACTGGCTGGCAATGTCTAGCAACGGCAGGCATTTCGGCTGAGGGTAAAAGAACTTTCCGCTAAGCGATAGACTGTATGTAAACACAGTATTGCAAGGACGCGGAACATGCCTCATGTGGCGGCCAGGACGGCCAGCCGGGATCGGGATACTGGTCGTTACCAGAGCCACCGACCCGAGCAAACCCTTCTCTATCAGATCGTTGACGAGTATTACCCGGCATTCGCTGCGCTTATGGCAGAGCAGGGAAAGGAATTGCCGGGCTATGTGCAACGGGAATTTGAAGAATTTCTCCAATGCGGGCGGCTGGAGCATGGCTTTCTACGGGTTCGCTGCGAGTCTTGCCACGCCGAGCACCTGGTCGCTTTCAGCTGTAAGCGTCGCGGTTTCTGCCCGAGCTGTGGGGCGCGGCGGATGGCCGAAAGTGCCGCCTTGCTGGTTGATGAAGTACTGCCTGAACAACCCATGCGTCAGTGGGTGTTGAGCTTCCCGTTTCAGCTGCGTTTCCTGTTTGGGGTCGTTTGCGGGAAGGGGCGGAATCCTACGCTAAGGCTTTGGCCAGCGATATTCTCCGGTGAGATTGATGTGTTCCCAGGGGATAGGAGAAGTCGCTTGATATCTAGTATGACGTCTGTCGCACCTGCTTGATCGCGGCCGCGATAGCTAGATCGCGTTGCTCCTCTTCTCCATCCGCGTTCCAAGCTGCGGAAAGGCACCCATAAGCGTACGCCTGGTCGAGCAGGCGACGCGGATCGACGTCCAGCGCACGAGAGAATGCGTCCGCCATCTGTGCAATGCGTCTAGGATCGAGACAAAGGTCGTCTCTGTCAGCCGGATCGTAGAACATATTGGCGGCGCCAAAGCCCACTTCACCGACCAGACCGACGGGATCTATCACCAGCCAGCCGCGACTGGAGAACATGATGTTTTCATGATGCAGATCGCCATGTAGCCCACGCAGTTCCGAGGCATTGCTCATCATTTGATCGGCTATAATCGCCGCGTGGACGTAGTCAGTTTGACAACCTGCGTTTTGATCATCGCGCGCCCGCTGAAACAAAGCTGCAAAGCGATCCCGGATCGGGAGAAGGGCAGAAGGCAGGGGTTCCTCAGATGCGGCATACAGCTTCGCCATTAGTTCCGCTGCAATTTCGGTCGCCTGGTAGTCGCCGTGCTCGGCAACGATGTGAGAGAGCATTCGCTCCCCGGCATATTCGAGCAACATCAGATTGTTCTCACGACCGAGCAACCGGACTGCTCCCCTCCCATTGCGCCATACCAGATAGTCGGCCCCGCGCAGTTCATCAGCAATGTCTTCTATAGGTTTCAATCCCTTGACGATTGCAGGAGTCCCGTCTGGCAATGAAACTTTCCAAACGAGGCTGGAAAAGGTGTCCGCAATGAGAACAGGTTGCGAAACGTGCCAATGAGCAGGAAAAACAGGCGGCATGAACATCAACCCCAAGTCAGAGGGTCCAATCGCAGATAGAAGGCAAGGCGTTCGCGGTCGGGGGCTTCGATCCCCAATACATTGAATAGGACAGCGAAGGCGCGCTCTGCTTCATCTGGCGCTGCCCAGTTCTCTTCGGCGTTAGCAATCATGAGTGCCAAATCGGCATAGCGATCTGCTGTTCCGAGCCGCCCAAGGTCGATCAGACCCGTGCATTGAAGAGTTTTAGGGTCCACCATGAAGTTCGGCATGCAGGGATCACCATGGCAAACAACCATATCGGTGCGCTCTTGGTCGAGCCGCACCGGTAGCTCTCGTTCGACACGAGCCAAAAGATCGAGCTGCGGCGTACTCTTGTCCTCGTCCGGTAAGAAGTCGGGATTGACGGCATTGCGGGACACCACATCAACGGCGCGTCCGAACATTCGCGACAGCCTGCGCTCAAACGGACATTGATCAACCGATAGGCTGTGAACAGCGCCAAGTTGCTGCCCCATTGACGGCCACGCTTTGAGCAAATCCGCTCCAGACAGATCAGCCGCCGGTACTCCCGGAATTGCCGTTATCACCAAGCATGCACCCTCCTGTTCCTCCTGCCAGTTGATGACCTCGGGGCAAGCCACACCTCGACCTTTGAGCCAAATGAGGCGGTCACGCTCTCCAGCGAGCTCACCGCGGCGGGAAGCAGGTGCGATTTTCGCGAAGGCATGCCCGTCACCACGTCGAAAAACAAAATCACCAGATTCTCCGCCTCTGACAGGCAACCAGTCAGAATGCGATTCACCAAAAAAAATATTAGTTCGATTCAATGGAGGTTCCTTCAGTTTTCTGATGAAGCGCGAATATAGAGAAATATCCCGAATGTGCAGTTAACGAATTCTTGCGGTTTCTTTCAGCGCCGCCAATACCGCCAGCCCGTCGCGCAAGGGGCGCGGCTCGTGTGTGCGGATGAAGTCAGCTCCACCTGCGGCGGCGGCAAGCTCTGCAGCGAGTGTCGCGGCCCCGACATCCCCCGGACCACGGCCTGTGAGCGCGCGCAGAAAGGATTTGCGCGAAACAGACAGAAGCACCGGCAAATCGAAGCGCAGCCGCAATTCATCGAACCGCGCCAGCACCGAGAGCGAGGTTTCGGGAGCAGCCCCCAGAAAAAACCCCATGCCGGGATCAAGGACAAGGCGGTTGCGTTTGATACCGGCACCCGTCAGCGCCGCGATGCGCGCGTCAAAGAACGCCGCAATGTGATCCATGATGTCGCCAGCGGGTGCCTCGCGCCGATCTGCCTGCCCGTCTTGCACCGAATGCATAACGACGAGTTTGGCAGATGATTTCGCCAATTGCGGATAGAACGCAGCGTCTGGAAAACCGCGAATATCATTGAGATAGGCCACACCACGCGACAAGGCATAGGCTTGCGTCGCGGGTTGATAACTGTCGAGCGAGACGGGAATGCCATCTGCCTTGAGCGCGTCCAGCACCGGCGCGATACGCGCGATTTCTGTGTCGGACGAAACAGGCGCGGCGTCGGGATTGCTGGATGCCGGACCGAGGTCGATCACATCTGCCCCCTCGGCCATCAGCTTACGCGCCTGCGCAATGGCTGCGTCTGGCGCCAGATACCGGCCTCCATCGGAGAAACTGTCCGAGGTTATGTTGACGATGCCGAAAATGATGAGCGATTTATTCATGGGGGCTTCTATAATAATAATAATCGAGCATGAGTCTCATACGGATGCTCGGGTCGAAAGGGAATCCCCAGGCGAGTAACCTGTTTGCGGTGATCCATTAGCTGCAGGAGCAGAATAGCATACATCTGGAAGCAAAGCCAGGAAAGCGGCCTATGGAGCTGTGCGGCAGCGCTCAGTAGGCAATTTTTCAAAATATTGTTAAGCCTTTTCTGAGCATGGTATTTTTCATGGTATTACCAATTAGCAGGAAAATAAGCCATTGAATATAAAAGATAAAAATGTCTTGTTTACAATAGAGTGGGTATCGGAGACGAAGAAGGACAAGGTACATGCTGACCGATACCAAGCTGCGCAATCTCAAGCCCAGGGACAAACTCTACAAAGTGAATGACCGGGAAGGTCTCTATGTGGGGGTCGCCTCAGAAAACGGAATCTATGGTCACTCCCGTTTTTGCAACACCGATTTTGACGACAAGTTGGCTTGCTTGAATCTATCCGGCGTCTGAATGGGATTTTATTCCCGCGCCTCGATGAGTTCCGCGCCTGATGAACCTCCAGAAAATATACGGCTTCAATGAGCCTTTCCGTTTTACAGGTTCCTCAACAGGCCGGTGGGCCGTTAGTATCATCAATATCAGTATTCGCAAAACCAGATGAATGATTGTTTAAACTGGTGTATTTCTGCCTTTATGCTTCGTAAGTTTGCTGTCGCGCCGTCAGTGCCCAGGCTATTCTGGCCAGCTTGTTTGCCAGAGCACAGGTGACGACAAAGTTGCTTTTCCGACACAACAACTCCCTGACCCAGTCGGCCAACTTGCCAGACTGGTGTTCCAGTTTTTGTATGAATACCCTGGCACACTGAACCAACAAAGTTCGGATCTTTTTGTTGCCCCGCTTGCTAATCCCTAACAATGTCGTCCGACCTCCCGTGCTGTACTGTCGGGGTACCAGCCCTGTTGCCGCCGCAAAGTCACGGCTGCTGGCGTACTGCTTCCCGTCGCCAATCTCAGTTGAAATAGTACTGGCAGTCAGCGTTCCAACGCAGGGAATACTCAGCAAGCGCTGTCCAACCTCATCTTCGTCCAACTTTCGTTTCAACTGAGATTCCAGATCTTTAATCTGCTCAACAAGATAGTGATAATGCTGTTGTAATTTCAGCAGTAACTGGCTGAGATAAAGAGGCAAACTACTGTCCTCAAGAAGGGTACTCAGTCGACTAATAACGGCAGCACCTCGCGGAACGCTGATACCAAATTCCAGCAGAAAAGCATGCATCTGATTAGTTGTTTTCACCTTATCCTGAACCAGGGATTCACGGACACGATGCAGAGCTCGCATTGCCTGCTGAGATTCGGTTCTGGGCTGCACGAAACGCATAGATGGACGTGATGCTGCTTCACAGATAGCTTCAGCATCAACGAAGTCATTTTTGTTGCTTTTAACGAATGGGCGGACAAATTGCGGTGATATCAGCTTTGGAAAATGCCCTAACTCTTCCAGCTTGCGTGCCATAAAGTGAGAACCGCCACAGGCTTCCATCGCGATGGTTGTTGCCGGGCATGTCGCCAGAAATTCGATTAGCTTTGGTCGGGTGAATTTTTTACGGTAAACGGCCTTCCCACGATGATCCTGACAATGAATATGGAAAGAGTTCTTACCCAGATCGATACCAATAAGCGCAATGTTTTCCATGATGGTTCTCCGAATGAAAGCCTGTCCTCAGCATAGTACTGGGAAGGAGGGAGTGACCATCTCATTAAATAAAGCACGCTAAGCCGGTTGCAGCGGTCGTAGCGGCCTGAACTTGCCCGCGCCGATCTTGGCGCTGCTGCGCCAGAGGTAATCGCCGGTGAGGTTGATGTGCTCCCAACCGAGCGGCGACAGGTACTGCAACAGCGCGTCATCAACGGCATGGCCGTTGCCACGCAGCGCGTGCGCAGCCCGTTCCAGATAGACCGTGTTCCACAACACGACGGCAGCCGTTACCAGATTGAGGCCGCTAGCCCGGTAGCGCTGCTGCTCGAAACTGCGGTCGCGGATTTCACCCAGGCGGTTGAAAAACACTGCCCTGGCCAGCGCATTGCGCGCCTCGCCCTTGTTCAGGCCGGCATGCACGCGGCGGCGCAGTTCCACGCTTTGCAGCCAGTCCAGGATGAACAGCGTGCGCTCGATGCGGCCCAGCTCGCGGAGCGCCACGGCCAGGCCGTTCTGGCGTGGGTAGCTGCCGAGCTTTCGGAGCATCAGGGAGGCCGTCACCGTGCCCTGCTTGATCGAGGTGGCCAGCCGCAGGATTTCGTCCCAATGGGCGCGGACGTGCTTGATGTTGAGCGTGCCGCCGATCATGGGTTTCAGCGCGTCATAGGCGGCGTCGCCCTTCGGGATGTAGAGCTTGGTGTCGCCCAGGTCGCGGATGCGCGGCGCGAAGCGGAAGCCCAGGAGGTGCATCAGGGCGAAGACGTGATCGGTGAAGCCCGCCGTGTCGGTGTAATGCTCCTCGATCCGCAAGTCGGACTCGTGGTACAGCAGGCCGTCGAGCACGTAGGTCGAATCGCGCACGCCGACGTTCACGACCTTGGTGTGAAATGGCGCGTACTGGTCAGAAATGTGGGTGTAGAACGTCCGCCCTGGGCTGCTCCCGTATTTCGGGTTGATGTGGCCGGTGCTCTCGGCCTTGCTGCCGGTGCGGAAGTTCTGGCCGTCCGACGATGAGGTGGTGCCGTCGCCCCAGTGCTCGGCGAAGGGATGGCGGAACTGTGCGTTGACCAGATCGGCCAGCGCCGCCCCGTAGGTTTCGTCGCGGATGTGCCAGGCTTGCAGCCAAGGGCACTGTTGCAAAGTTAGCGATGAGGCAGCCTTTTGTCTTATTCAAAGGCCTTACATTTCAAAAACTCTGCTTACCAGGCGCATTTCGCCCAGGGGATCACCATAATAAAATGCTGAGGCCTGGCCTTTGCGTAGTGCACGCATCACCTCAATACCTTTGATGGTGGCGTAAGCCGTCTTCATGGATTTAAATCCCAGCGTGGCGCCGATTATCCGTTTCAGTTTGCCATGATCGCATTCAATCACGTTGTTCCGGTACTTAATCTGTCGGTGTTCAACGTCAGACGGGCACCGGCCTTCGCGTTTGAGCAGAGCAAGCGCGCGACCATAGGCGGGCGCTTTATCCGTGTTGATGAATCGCGGGATCTGCCACTTCTTCACGTTGTTGAGGATTTTACCCAGAAACCGGTATGCAGCTTTGCTGTTACGACGGGAGGAGAGATAAAAATCGACAGTGCGGCCCCGGCTGTCGACGGCCCGGTACAGATACGCCCAGCGGCCATTGACCTTCACGTAGGTTTCATCCATGTGCCACGGGCAAAGATCGGAAGGGTTACGCCAGTACCAGCGCAGCCGTTTTTCCATTTCAGGCGCATAACGCTGAACCCAGCGGTAAATCGTGGAGTGATCGACATTCACTCCGCGTTCAGCCAGCATCTCCTGCAGCTCACGGTAACTGATGCCGTATTTGCAGTACCAGCGTACGGCCCACAGAATGATGTCACGCTGAAAATGCCGGCCTTTGAATGGGTTCATGTGCAGCTCCATCAGCAAAAGGGGATGATAAGTTTATCACCACCGACTATTTGCAACAGTGCCCTCTGATGTTACATTGCACAAGATAAAAATATATCATCATGAACAATAAAACTGTCTGCTTACATAAACAGTAATACAAGGGGTGTTATGAGCCATATTCAACGGGAAACGTCTTGCTCGAGGCCGCGATTAAATTCCAACATGGATGCTGATTTATATGGGTATAAATGGGCTCGCGATAATGTCGGGCAATCAGGTGCGACAATCTATCGATTGTATGGGAAGCCCGATGCGCCAGAGTTGTTTCTGAAACATGGCAAAGGTAGCGTTGCCAATGATGTTACAGATGAGATGGTCAGACTAAACTGGCTGACGGAATTTATGCCTCTTCCGACCATCAAGCATTTTATCCGTACTCCTGATGATGCATGGTTACTCACCACTGCGATCCCCGGGAAAACAGCATTCCAGGTATTAGAAGAATATCCTGATTCAGGTGAAAATATTGTTGATGCGCTGGCAGTGTTCCTGCGCCGGTTGCATTCGATTCCTGTTTGTAATTGTCCTTTTAACAGCGATCGCGTATTTCGTCTCGCTCAGGCGCAATCACGAATGAATAACGGTTTGGTTGATGCGAGTGATTTTGATGACGAGCGTAATGGCTGGCCTGTTGAACAAGTCTGGAAAGAAATGCATAAGCTTTTGCCATTCTCACCGGATTCAGTCGTCACTCATGGTGATTTCTCACTTGATAACCTTATTTTTGACGAGGGGAAATTAATAGGTTGTATTGATGTTGGACGAGTCGGAATCGCAGACCGATACCAGGATCTTGCCATCCTATGGAACTGCCTCGGTGAGTTTTCTCCTTCATTACAGAAACGGCTTTTTCAAAAATATGGTATTGATAATCCTGATATGAATAAATTGCAGTTTCATTTGATGCTCGATGAGTTTTTCTAATCAGAATTGGTTAATTGGTTGTAACACTGGCAGAGCATTACGCTGACTTGACGGGACGGCGCTTCCCTACCCTCATGGCCGCCTCCCAGGAATCGACCCAGGTGCTTATCGTGGACATAATCCTTTACTCATAAATTGGCACTGTTGCAAAGTTAGCGATGAGGCAGCCTTTTGTCTTATTCAAAGGCCTTACATTTCAAAAACTCTGCTTACCAGGCGCATTTCGCCCAGGGGATCACCATAATAAAATGCTGAGGCCTGGCCTTTGCGTAGTGCACGCATCACCTCAATACCTTTGATGGTGGCGTAAGCCGTCTTCATGGATTTAAATCCCAGCGTGGCGCCGATTATCCGTTTCAGTTTGCCATGATCGCATTCAATCACGTTGTTCCGGTACTTAATCTGTCGGTGTTCAACGTCAGACGGGCACCGGCCTTCGCGTTTGAGCAGAGCAAGCGCGCGACCATAGGCGGGCGCTTTATCCGTGTTGATGAATCGCGGGATCTGCCACTTCTTCACGTTGTTGAGGATTTTACCCAGAAACCGGTATGCAGCTTTGCTGTTACGACGGGAGGAGATATAAAAATCGACAGTGCGGCCCCGGCTGTCGACGGCCCGGTACAGATACGCCCAGCGGCCATTGACCTTCACGTAGGTTTCATCCATGTGCCACGGGCAAAGATCGGAAGGGTTACGCCAGTACCAGCGCAGCCGTTTTTCCATTTCAGGCGCATAACGCTGAACCCAGCGGTAAATCGTGGAGTGATCGACATTCACTCCGCGTTCAGCCAGCATCTCCTGCAGCTCACGGTAACTGATGCCGTATTTGCAGTACCAGCGTACGGCCCACAGAATGATGTCACGCTGAAAATGCCGGCCTTTGAATGGGTTCATGTGCAGCTCCATCAGCAAAAGGGGATGATAAGTTTATCACCACCGACTATTTGCAACAGTGCCCTTTATTTAATGAGATGGTCACTCCCTCCTTCCCGGTACTATGCTGAGGACAGGCTTTCATTCGGAGAACTATCATGGAAAACATTGCGCTCATTGGTATCGATCTGGGTAAAAACTCTTTCCATATTCATTGCCAGGATCGTCGCGGGAAGGCTGTTTACCGTAAAAAATTTACCCGGCCAAAGTTGATCGAATTTTTGGCGACATGCCCCGCTACAACCATCGCAATGGAAGCCTGTGGCGGTTCTCACTTTATGGCACGCAAGTTGGAAGAGTTGGGGCATTCCCCAAAGCTGATATCACCACAATTTGTCCGCCCGTTCGTTAAAAGCAATAAAAACGACTTTGTCGACGCCGAAGCTATTTGTGAAGCTGCATCGCGTCCGTCTATGCGTTTTGTGCAGCCCAGAACGGAATCTCAGCAGGCAATGCGGGCTCTGCATCGTGTCCGTGAATCCCTGGTTCAGGATAAGGTAAAAACAACCAATCAAATGCATGCTTTTCTGCTGGAATTTGGCATTAGCGTTCCCCGAGGAGCTGCCGTTATTAGCCGACTGAGTACCATTCTTGAGGATAATAGTTTGCCTCTTTACCTCAGCCAGTTATTGCTGAAATTACAACAGCATTATCACTATCTTGTTGAGCAGATTAAAGATTTGGAATCCCAGTTGAAACGAAAGTTGGACGAAGATGAGGTTGGACAGCGCTTGCTGAGCATTCCCTGCGTCGGAACACTGACAGCGAGTACTATTTCAACTGAGATTGGCGACGGGAAGCAGTACGCCAGCAGCCGTGACTTTGCGGCGGCAACAGGGCTTGTACCTCGGCAGTACAGCACGGGAGGTAGGACGACATTGCTGGGAATTAGTAAGCGAGGTAATAAAAAGATCCGAACTTTGTTGGTTCAATGTGCCAGGGTATTCATACAAAAACTGGAACACCAGTCTGGCAAATTGGCCGATTGGGTCAGGGATTTACTGTGCCGGAAAAGCAACTTTGTCGTCACTTGTGCTCTGGCAAACAAGCTGGCCAGAATAGCCTGGGCCCTAACGGCACGACAGCAAACTTATGTAGCATAACGGCAGAAATACACCGGTTTAAAGAATTACTGATCTGGTTTTGCGAATACTGATATTGATGATACTAACGGCCCACCGGCCTGTTGAGGAACCTGTAAAACGGAAAGGCTCATTGAAGCCGTATATTTTCTGGAGGTTCATCAGGCGCGGAACTCATCAAGGCGCGGGAATAAAATCCCATTCAGACGCCGGATAGATTCAAGCAAGCCAACTTGTCGTCAAAATCGGTGTTGCAAAAACGGGAGTGACCATAGATTCCGTTTTCTGAGGCGACCCCCAGTATTCCGGCTTTCACGGCATCGTTATCCCCGGTACGTTGCGTGACTCTATCTTTGTGCTGGAAGGGCTTCTGGAGCAGCAGACGGGGCTGAATCCGGTGGAGATTATGACGGACACTGGAGGGTCCAGCGACATTATCTTTGGCCTGTTCTGGCTGCTGGGCTACCAGTTTTCGCCCCGCCTGGCAGATGCCGGTGAGGCGGTATTTTGGCGTGCAGATAAAAATGCGAACTACGGGGTACTGGATGAGCTGGCGCGGGGATGCGTTGAACTGTCAAAGATAGAAACCCAATGGGATGAAATGATGAGGGTTTCCGGTTCTCTGAAGCTGGGTACAGTCCACGCCTCAGAACTTGTGGGCTCGCTTTTAAAAAGTTCCCGTCCGTCAGGGCTGGCGCAGGCGATTATGGAGGTGGGACGGGTCAACAAGACGCTGTACCTCCTCAACTACATTGATGATGAAGAATATCGTCGCAGGATACTGACTCAGCTTAACCGGGGAGAAGGCCGTCACGCCGTGGCAAGGGCGATCTGTTACGGCCAACGTGGTGAGATTAGAAAACGTTACCGTGAGGGGCAGGAGGATCAACTGGGTGCGCTGGGGCTTGTCACTAACGCAGTTGTATTGTGGAACACGCTTTATATGCAGGAAGCGCTATCACATTTGCGCAGCGCTGGTGAGATCCCGGAAGACGAGCATATCTCACGCCTGTCGCCACTGATGTACGGTCATATCAACATGCTGGGACATTATACGTTCACGCTGCCGGAAAATATTCTGAAGGGAGAGTTGAGGCCATTAAATTTCAATTCAAACAATGAATTATTGCCTTAACGTGGTTTTTTACACGATTGAACCTCGAACCCCGGAACAGAGTGACCCGTGTTCGTCTGGCCGGCATTGATGCACCCGAAAAGAGCCAGCCCTTTGGCCAGCGCTCCCGTCAGGCTCTTTCATCGATGGTGGCGCAGCGAACCGTAACCGTCACGGGAGGAGATACGGATCGTTATGGACGGCTATTGGGTACGGTGTGGCTTGACGCTAAGGACGTGAATGCCGAACAGATCCGTAAGGGACTGGCCTGGGCGTACCGATATCACGGAAAACCCATCAAACCTGACTACGCTGCCCTCGAAGACGAAGCCAGACGTCTGGCAATCGGACTCTGGTCAGCCCCCGACCAGACAGAACCCTGGCGTTGGCGGAAGCAACATCAGGGATAAGGCTCTCTCAATGACGCCCTGAATCCGAACGTTGCCGACAGCAGGGGAAACCGATTACCTGTGCCTGTGTGAAAATGCCTGCATCCTGTGCTACGAGTTCTCACGATGCCAGGCGGCCGATTTGACTGCCAGTGCCAGTGCGCGTCCTTCTCCTTTCTTTTCCTGTTATACATAGCAACACGCAGATATATATTGACGGAAATAAAATGCACTTAAGTTAAAACTAATGGACATATCAGAACATAACCTATAAATTTATATATGTGCAGTAGAAACAAGTCTAATTAAATATATATCATTAACAATTTCCTCAGGAGTTCTAAAATGAATAAGAAGAGTGACAGAACCTTTCCTAAACCATTTTATTTTGCAGTCCTGTATGTAATAACGTTTTCCTTTTCTTACGCATGTTTATCTGAAATTCAACTAATTGTGTCAAATAATAATTCGCAAATTGATGCGGTGTGGCCATTAAACTGGATTACAGATCCGAACCAACGCATCTATGGTGCAGCTTTTTTAGGAGTGCTTATCTGCTGGGTTATTAATATTGTTTTCAACAAAGTTATTTTTACAAAGTATAAGAATTCGAGAAAACAATCCATCTGAAGCCCATACCTTTTAGGGATGGCGGACGCTTGTTCGCCACCTGAGCTATGCCACACGTTGTACTCCCTCAAAACCCTATCCCAAACTTTCCCTCGTTCAGCGCGTAGTTCTTTTCCTCATCATCCAGTACTCTGAGAGGAACTTTGTTTAGTTTGCACATGATACCCCCCATTTTGGTGGTTTGAACGTAAGATTACGGGTATTGATACCTTATTCAACTATTACTTTTATCCAGCTATTTGATACATAGTCGATACCGTTAATAATATCCACTGCATCGGTATCACATATTACTGTAGTTGTCCCGTAAAAAACACTAACCCATAAATATCACCCCTGAATATTTACGCTACAAACAGCTATTACTTTGTTGTCTTGTTGACGAGGTCTTTTGTACACATGCTGTCGAACGCTAAAATTTATGCTCAACGGAAATTTCGGCAGTTCCAGCGGCTACCGGTATAAACGGAGAATAATTATGCCGCGTGGCGGCATAAAGGCGCCAACAGATGTTAAATATTACACTGAAAGTGAGTGGCGCCGTTGCCCGGCGTAGCCGGTTACAGTTCTGATAGGTTCCACCAATCCATCCCTTCCCCCTGTTAAGCCATAATCCGCAAACAGGCTGTACAGAAAGCTATGTGCGCCGTCGGAGTGGTCACGACAAGGCTTAGCCGCAGTCGGGGCGTATCTCCGCGTTAGCGGGCCGTTAGGACCGCTTACGGGCGTGTTATCCTGGACCTGTCGACAGTATAAATTAAAGCAGCTCAGAATCTAGTTACAACATCCATCATTAAAAGCGATGTCTTCCGGCCCTTTGGGCCGGGTGGCGGCGCTTTTCAGTGGTGAGTTTGTGTGATGAGTTGAAGATTTGGAAGGTCAGTTACCAGATGTTGGCAGTTTATAAAGTTTTGCACCCTGCCCGCCATTTTTGGCGGGAGCTACTTTAAGGCGCAAAGCGCCTGAACCGAACCGGCGCGGACAGCGTCCGCTGCAAGGGCGGGCGTTATACACATGTCCACAGGACAGGTGCTGAATAGGTTTTATTTTTAAAAGTAAGTAATAACTGAAGTTTAAAAGAAAGAAGATCGGGTGTTTAAAAGGATCATCGTAGTTTGTAAAGAAACCATTTAGTGGTTTGAACGATATCCTTCCAGTGGATTGAAGCAATAGCCTCTTGTAGTTTGTGTGGATAAGTAGAAGAACAACGAAAAGCGGCGAAACATTGGGCGATCGGTCACAGAAATGTGTGACCAACCAAGGTCGGATTTTGTTTAAGTTTATTCACCCCGAGGTCTACAGGACGAGTATGTCATTCAGAGACCTGAAACAGGGACTTGGACAGGTGAAAACTGCAATACAAGCTGTAAAGCAGGCAGGCGTAAACCGGCGCCAGGGCACCAGGTCATATAGATTGTGTATTAGCAGGCGTTAAGTTGTGACGAGCAAGGCATCACCGAGTCGAGCATAATGGCCACGCGAGAGCTTCATTCGCTCAGTGACACGACGTTCTATCTCGTCGCGCACCGAATCAAGAGTACCGAAGAAGCGGCCCTTACTGATTTCTTTCTGGAGCTGCAGACGAACCAGTTGCTCAATCTCTTTACGCGTTCGGGGAGCATCCTTACGCGCCCTGTGCCGTTTCATGCCGTGTTCATAACGTGACTTATGATACTGTCGGAAGCGTTCACGCACGAATGACCAGGCTGCACTGATAAGTTCATCTGCACCGGCGCGAGGTAGCCCTTTCTTCTCACGTTGCTTGTTCTCCCACTCGATACGGCTGCGACGGGCTGCAGCAACTGCTTCCTCAGACACTCCCAGTACCTGCCACATCAGCGGCGTGAAAGTTATGTCTGTGGGGATATTGCAGCCAATTTCTTTGTCGTATTCGGTGTTATAGGTAATGAGATTGAGCTGAGCGAGAAACTTCAGAGCCCCCGTCAGGCGGGTGATCGACAGACGTTTTTTTTCCGTGGCCAGCCCGCAGCGAATGCTCATGGTAGTAAGCGATGAACCAACGCGATTAGCCAGGGGATTAAAATAATGGCACATTGCCTGAACAGCTGCTTCCAGAGCCCGTATGCGCAACACTGGAGGGCGCTTTTTGCGCTCACCACGGGCGATCAGCATAGCAACCAGAGCCTGAAACTCTGCACGCTGAGTGAAGCCAACAGCTTTCTCGCGAATTTTTTCACAGAATGGCAGGGTTTTCTTTCCCTTTTCAGGAATGAACTCTGGATTCGGATTTTTTACCTGGCGGTAAAGTGTAGTAGCTTCAGAATTCTGCTTACTCACTACTTCCTGCGCTTATGTTGCACAGAAGGAGTAAGCACGGAATCTCTTGTCTTTTTTCGCGCACGGGTTATACTCCCATACAGAAGCAACAACTTCTGCATGATTTGTTAAGGACCCCGTTAATCTCGCGATGCCGCCAAGTATCTAAGATTATCGGGGTTTTTGCTTTTCTGGGCTTAGTTAACTAACCTGCCAGAACCTGTCACCTTCTAAGGCGTGACAACCTAATAAATTCATTTATAACAATAAGTTCACCGACTTTATCACCACAACAATGCAGGATCAATTTTTAGGATCTCTCCAGCACCAGGATTAAGCTTCACTTCTGGAACGATGCGCTTCTGCGTCTCGTTTTAAGCTCTCGAAAAGCTCTAGTGGTACAAGATAAAACGCCGGCGCGCTACGATTCAGAATAGCAATAGCATCACCCTCTGCTGACTCGACAGTCCCTAACGGATCCCTTTTGAACTCCGTGATACCAGCGACTTTCGTGCAATGTATCGGATGTGCCATAACTCCTCCTGGTTTACAGATAGCACCTACGAATTATTGTATCGTAGCATACAATCAGACACTTAAAAGCATCATTAACTAATATTATGATCGCTGATCAAACTCAGTTAAGTGTAGTTTTACATGATATAGTACATCCGCACACAGAATATACCTCTAAAATTCAAATAGATACGGCCATTAGCGGATGATGTCTAAAATCATTTCTTCAAAAAAAAATTCCAACTTGCTCCTCAGGTCTTAAACCTGATTTCCAACAGCAGGGAACCTATGACAATCAAGAATGGTAGCCTGCAGTATGTAGCAGTAAACCAAGCCTTTCTTAGGTTATTAAAACTCCCTTATGATTATCCTATTGTAGGTAAAACATTAGACCAACTTCCTACATCCTTAGCTTACCTTTCACAGCGAATACACAATCAGGAAGAACTTGTTATGGAGCATGAAGACCAGTTCTCTTCAATCGTTACGCATCCAATAGGTGAGAGCAACTCTATACATGCTTTGTACTTCGAGTCCCGGCCCTATTATGACGATGAAGGGATCTGTTCCGGTACTATGCTTCAGGTAAGACCTGTTGATATTTTTGGACCAGATAGCTTACTGTCGGGAGACGTTCCCAAATCGTTGGTATATAGGGTACCGTCCGAGATATTTACTAATGCTGAATGGGAAGTCATTTTTTTAATATCTCTTAAATACAGCAGGAAAATTATGTCTCGGATATTAGGGACTTCTTTAAAAGCGGTAGAACACAGAATCAGCAGATGTCTGCAGAAAACCGGGACCGCGTCAGGGGCCGAGCTAATAGAAGTTTGCAAGAAGAATAACTGGGATGCCTATATCCCCCCTCGATTTTTAAAGCCGAGATTTCGATTATTCAGAGCTGATCCTGATGCGTATCTAGTTGACTCATCACTAAGCAAACAGTAGTCTTCAACAGTCATAGTAAATCCTGTGACCGGGCGTGAGAACCCGTATCTACACGTGCACATAGACACGCATAGCGTGTTTTTTTGTGTACTGAACCAGCACATCTGTGTAATGGCGGTTCAGGTAGGGCAACCGTAAGGTTGGCCGGTACCGTGTAGGCCGGTTTCTCACCCCTGCCTGGGCTGCCACCAGAGCGTGAGAACTCCGTGGTAGCCGATATCATATCTACACGGGAGCTTCATCTACAATGCTCAAGAACTTATCAAAGAATTCTCAATCCCCCTTAGCAAATAAACTTGGCTTTCAATGCCTTGTAGCTGATGTGTTCTCTAAACAGAACGCCCTAATCCATACCACATATCACAACATGTTCAATGGGGTTTCTCCCCATTAAGGGAGATGCATTTTACGCGTAAATTTATTACGTACTGATTTGCCAGGGGACTTCACAATGATTAATGAGAACACTATTAACGCCCTGCATAGCGTTTTTCCTGAACTTTCCAAAAAACAGTTAGAAATTGTGACTCTGTATGCACACGGAAATACATATGAATCCATTGCTGACATTTGCAATATCTCTGTTGAAACGGTCCGATCACATCTTAAGCGAAGCACTAAGGCTCTGAACTTAAAAAGCAACGATGCAATGCGGGCAGTAATATTGTCACGCTCATATTTTTTTATGATTTCATTAATGATCACAAATTAATCAAAAAATGCACCCCTTAAGGGTGCATTTTTAAGACTTGGACTATTTACACTTTACTTTGGTTTACTGGGATAGAATTATACGCGCAGACCTTTAAGTATTGCCGCCAATTTTACTTGAGGGTCTACCCTACAAGAGCATTCTGAGCTATGAGACCCCCAATACAGCAGGCAAACTTAAGTGTTTGTTAGTAAGACTGTTAGTCGTCATGGTTGAGTATGTTCGTCCCCGTTGAACATTGAATTATCCCGTCATGGATCAATTCTGCGCGAAGCGTTCAAAAATGAATATTGAGACTGTATGTAACCAACAATGGTATCTTGCTCTCTATATTACGGGGGGCAAAAATCGCGAGAAATTATTCGGCTGGCTACACGACAGGAGAATTACTCCCTGGACGCCATTATCCTTAACGAAAATACGTCGTGCTGATGCACCGCATGTTTTCAGAAAAAGGGTATCTGCAGTTTTTCCTGGATATTTTTTCCTAAAAGCCAATTTTGATGTTCAAAAGATAGATACTATTAGGGCGCACTCAGCCTTCTGCGATTTTGTGAAGTTCGGTAGCCAAATCACCCCAGTGAACACAAGGGTGGTTGAAGCATTAATGAAAAAATATCCCGACCCTACCCATCACCCTGCAGCAAGGGATGAACTGGAAGTTGCATCAAATATTTGGCTTACAAAAAGTCAGTACAAACGCCTGACACAGCTAGAAAAAATGGAACACCCAATATCCAGGACAGCGATGTTGTTCGATATGATCACCCATGCTGATGCATGGGGGTTTTGAAATGTAATTTACCGTAGCCTCTTAAACTGGCCTTAACCAGTTATCACTCCATCCCTTTTAGTTTCCCCCGTCTATGGGGGCTTTTTTTTGCACCGTTTTCCGGCAATGACGTCTGGGCTGGTCCTACCCGATGAACAACCTCTGTTCCTTTAACCAGCCAGCACTCAGGCTTCCTTCATTCTGGCGGAATGAAGGTACAGACGTCATTGCCAGAAACCGGAACCTAAGAGAGACAAACCATGCAATCCACCCAGGAACAGGTCAGCCATCTCTTGTGGTGCATTCTCGTTGCCTTACGTACGGCAGTCGAAAACCATCACATAACCTCAGAGCGTGGCAAACGTAGATTCATCACTGAATGGTTAAGCGGAGCAAGAAGAATACCGACATTCAAAGGAATGGGAAGCGAGTTCATGACTATCCGGCAGTTACTCGAAACCGAAAAAAAACGCTCCATTGATGCCGTACTGACTACGCTCTGGACGAACTCTGTATCAACCGGGAACTGCGATCTTTTTCGATTCCGGGCAGTACTTAATTCACTTCTAGGACTTGGTTGGAAACACTGCCTCTGCCCCTGGCCTGAACAAGTTGTCACCGAAATCATGGAGCGCCAGCGCACTCGGAAGAATCACATCCTGCAGCTCACTCGTATGGAAGAAGCATTTACCGCAACAGGCTCAATGATTTCACCTGTCACATTTCAACTCCTGCTGAAAAAAAACGAGGACGAAGAAGTTGAAAAGTCTTTCTATCTCGATCGTTTCTCTGTTGTTCGAGGCCGGGACACCTCGTTGTCTAAAGCTACTTTACGCACTCTCTATATCGGACATAGTACCCTGCCGGAAACCGCATGGGGAGCATGGGGAGATCGAGAAAATGTCGGCAGCGGTAATCTCTGGCGGCCAGACCTTCACTGACCGATAACAAAAGGAACAAACCATGAAGTTTCGACCATTCACCCGGGACGTCAGCGTGCATAAAATTGCCCTGCCCCTGTTAATACCGTCACTGTTGAGCAGCTGCACGGGATTTCAAAACCGTAATGTCGCACCAGACACCCCTGCACTCGTGTTTGTAGACGGTCAGATCAGCGACAGCGCTGATATAATCAAACAAACACAACGACGGATAGCGCCTCCGGCCGCTACACCTGTTCCCGTACGACAGTCGGCAACTGCAGCGCAGTTATCGAAGACCTCGCCTTTACCTCAACCAACAATGCTGGCTTCCTCCACAAGTAAATCCAGCGCACCTGGTTCAATCGCGAACCCATCACTGTCAACACTTACATTTATCGGCACACCGGGTCCCGTTGAAGTTCTGTCATTATCACCGGCGCGCAACCTCACACTCGAACAGTGGGTCAAACGTATCATTCCCACTGGCTGGGCACTCAACTACGAGAATGCACTGCGCCCTGTCCTGAATACCCGTATCGTCTCGGTATACACCAATGACCAGTGGACTAGGGTGCTCAACCGTTTGCTGGAAGAGCAATCAATCCAGGCGCAGGTGGACTGGAATCGTCATGCCGTCACACTGCAGCGAAAGGGTCAATCTGCTCAGTTAAAAACCTCTGCGTCGTCCACTGAAAACCGAACAACTCCTGCCCAGGCAGCCGGCGTACCGAAAAACCCATTCAGCGGCCCGGATTCAGCCCAACCAGTAACGCAGGCAACTGTTAAATCTCCGGCCCCTGTAACGACAAAATCGGCGCAGACACCGGTAGCGGTGAAACCGCAGCCAGTCACAGGACAACCGATCGCACCTGTGATTCAGGGCAAAACCTGGACGGCACCGGCTGGTACAACTCTGCGGGAAATGCTGATGAAATGGGCACAGGACACCCGCTGTGAATCTGGCGCTTCACCACACTGGACGGTTATATGGCCTGTCGCCGTGACGGATTATCGGCTTGATGCTCCGCTGACATTCCGCGGTTCATTTGAAACCATGCTCGGCCAAATGTTCGACCTTTACCGTACCGCACAGAAACCGCTTTATGCAGAAGCTTCCCGCATGCAGTGCGTGGTATCAGTCACAGACACTCCGGCAGGTCGATGATGGGCTGGGTCATACTGGCCATCGGTATGATATTTTTCCTTATCGCCGGTGATATAGATTCCCAGCGCAATCAGAACAGTCGGACAGCTATACAAACACAGAGCGGCCAGTTTTATGCATCCCAGTTCCTGACCATCGCTAATCGTGTTAATGACTGGCGTTACAAGACAGGTCAGAAGGAGGGCGCCATTCCAACCGATCAACTGGGTCTTCCCTTCACGCCCGACAGCCGAATCCAGTACCGGTTACTTCAGAGCAGATTGTGGATCTGGATGCCGGAACAACCTGGGCTCGTTGATGCATTACGGGCACAGAGTCGCGGTTCGGCACTTATCGGCACCATGAGAAGTGGCCAGCTAATCTGGCTCTCCGGTCTTGCCACCGGACTCACGGCACCACAGGGCGTTTCTGAAGGCGCCGTGGTTTACCTCAACTAATCCGGATTTTCCCCATGAAGAAAACCCTTTTGCGGCGCCTGCTGATGGCGTCCTGCTTTGCCATGCTCGCAGGCTGTACCTTCTCTGAAATCAACAAAATGCAGACGAAGGCTCAATCTGATGCCACGGTAGCCCGCGCGCAGGCGCAGCTGCCACGAACCCAACACCAACAACCACTGACCTGGACGGACCGGCAGTGGATTAACCCCAGCCCCATTCCTGTCGCCGTACGGGAAAGAAACCGCCAGGCTCCGTCCTGTAACATAACTCAGGCAAAAAAGAACATTACGCTGCAGGAACTGGCACAACGCATCACAGCTTTGTGCGGCACACCAGTCATATTTACTCCTGATGCCATTGATATCAGCCAGAGTAGCGTCAGCACCGGCGTCACACGCCAGATGAGTGGCTCACTCCCCCCCCCTGATGACAGTGGGCGGACACCACTGGCAAGCCTGGGTGGCGTAACCTCTCCGGCAACAGGCGGAACCAGCCAGCCCCTGAATCTCACCGGATTGATGTGGCAGGGCGATCTGGGCGGGCTTCTGGATCTGATGGCCAGCCGTAGCGGTCTCTACTGGCGAATGGATAATGGCACCATCGTTTTCTACCTGATGGAAACCCGGACCTATTCGTTGGCCATGCTGAATACCAAAACGTCCAGCACGTCGAGCGTCAGTTCAGGAACGACCAGCAGTATGGGGGCCACCAGTGGCACGGATAACTCCGCATCCGGGGAATCCACCACCTCCCAGAGCACAACTACCGGTCAGGAATACGATCTGTATGCTGATCTGCGCAAAGCTGTTGAGTCCATGCTGACTCCAAATAAAGGCCGCTACTGGCTGTCCTCGTCCAGCTCATCACTGATTGTGACGGATACACCTTCAGTACAGGCTGCCGTGGCCCGTTACGTGAACGAGCAGAATCTCATCATGAACCGGCAGGTAGCGCTGAATGTTGAAGTACTGAGCGTCGGTAATTCACGAAATGAAGATTTCCGGATTGACTGGAATCTGGTCTACAAGTCACTGCATTCAGCTGGCGCAACGCTTAATAACGCTACCGGGGATCTCTCTGGCGGTATATCTGCCGGCGCATCCATTCTTGATACCGCTACCGGTAATGCCGCGAAGTTTGCTGGCTCCAGCCTGCTGCTAAAAGCACTGTCCGAACAGGGTGATGTCAGCGTCGTCACCTCTCAGTCCAGCACCGTGACAAACCTGACGCCCGTGCCTATCCAGATGGCAGATCAGACGGTTTATGTGGCACAGTCGGCTACAACAACCACCACTGATGTTGGCGCCACCACAACTCTGACTCCGGGGATGATCACTACCGGGTTCAACATGACCCTCCTGCCGTTAATTCAGGAAACAGGTAATGTTCAGCTGCAGGTGAACTTCAATCTGTCTGATCCACCTACTATTCGTAACTTCACGTCAAAAGACGGCAACTCCTATATAGAGATGCCATATACCAAACTGCGCTCCCTGAGCCAGAAGGCAAACCTCCGGGCCGGGCAGTCGCTGATCCTCACCGGCTTTGATCAGAACAATACCTCCGTCAATAAGTCCGGTACCTTCACGCCAGGGAATCCGCTCCTGGGTGGAAGTCAGTCAGGTAAAAACGAGCGAACCACTTTGGTCATAGTGATCACGCCGACGTTCCCGCAGAACTCCGGAGGCTGAAATGAATGATGAGGCTTACCTGTTTACAATCCGGGATGGAAAATCTCGCAGCCGTTACTGGCTGGCGGGAATGGACTGGGCACCAAAGGAAAGGCAGAAATTCCGGCTACCGTCATTTCAACTGAGAAAAGCACGGCCCGCCAGTACAGCAGGTATCGGTGTTAATGCTTCCAGTGAACGAATAAATGGACGGGACAGGCAGCAACAGGTAGTTGGGGGCGGCCGATTGCCAGCCCGTCATCGCCGGCATCAGCTTTACTCACTGGCGCTCGCTTTTTGTGCCAGTACACGAAACGGATATGGTATTTACCGACTGAATAGTACTGATTTCGTGTTTCTGGCCAGCATCAATGGTTTGCCTGCCGTCACCGCCGATAAAACGGGGGGCGCAGACAAAATGCAAACGCTGCTGACACTGTTCCTGAGCATGAATGAACCGCCGTCAGAAGGATGGAAGTGTCTGGCCACAGTGGACACCCCGCTTGAAGCCAACAGTCTCTTTACCGGACTCTCTGCGCGTAGACGACAGCAATGCCGTGTACATGTTGATGGACTGCAAAGACAACGCTGGTTTTTAGCCAGCGCGATATTGCTGATGGGTACATTTGGCATTACCTGGTGGCAGGCTGCCACACCACCAGAGGAGCCGACGCTCACCGCCGAGGAAATCCAGGCCAGGGCCCGCGCGATGTTTGCCACCCAGGTAAAACCTCAATCTCTGCCTCACCCCTGGGCACACGAAGTCACGGCTACGGATCTTCTCAACGATTGTCAGAGACGGACCGATCCGGCGAAGTATGTTCTGGAAAGCTGGAAGCTGACATCCGGAACCTGTTCACCTGATGGGATAACACTTCTGTACCAGATTATGCCGGGCGGTACAGTAGAGGGATTCCTGGCCCGCGCCCGGGAAGTTTTCGGTGTCACACCTGTATTCAATCTGAAAGAGGGGGGGCGGGAAGCCAGGGTTACACTGGCTCCCCCTGACAGCCCACTCAAAGATGAAGCCGTGCCGAGCAGCTCAACGCAGTTCATCCGTATCCTCTCCTGGTTCCAGCGACAGCAGGTCATGCTCAACATCACTGATGTAGCTGCACCTCCAGTCCTGCCAGGGGCGAACGGAGAGCCGCCTCCCGTGCAGGACTGGCAGGAATACGTGTTTAGTTTCTCCGCTCCCCTCCCCTCCATCATGTTATTCGACGGTCTGGATGAAACTGGTATCCGACTAACCCGAATCTCTTTCGAGCTGAATGGCAGTGCGTTCAGCTATACCACTGAAGGTAAAATTTATGCGTCAGCAAAGTAACTTTCTGCGACAGGCGACACTCTGGCTCCTGCTGCCAGTATTCAGTCCATTACCTGTTCAGGCCTCTCAGTCAACTAACCAGCAGGTATCACAACCAGCCGAAGTGACAAAAGGTCAGCTTGAGCAACTGCATATCCGAAACATCATCCTCCAGGCAGAAGTGCAGGGGGCGCAACTTCAGCGCCAGCTGGAGGAAAACCAAGCCGGTGCCGGTACCGTCGCCCCTTCCCTTCCTGGAGCTATCGTCGGTGAGACTTCACTGCCCGGCCAACCTGCACGCACAGTTCCCGCAAATAATCGTCCTGTCGTGCTGGAAATCAACGGTCGCGACCAAAAACTCCGCGCCACACTACAACTACCATCAGGACAGTCACTGGTTGTATCGCCGGGGAGCCGTATTCCTGGTCTGGAGAGCACTGTCAGGAGTATTACGCTTGCCGGTGTCACACTCAGCGATGGCACTCTGCTTGCTTTCGGAGACTAACCATGAACGCTATTACTGCAGAATCCCTCCTGCTGTTTGATGACGGAGAAAAGAAAGAAATCCTTATCGACACCAACCAGCGAGGCGACCCAGGTGTACAGGCCGCGCTGATGGATTTAATGAATAAGCATCCAGGGATCAAACATCGTTTTGTTACTCTCTCGGACTTACGTGAGGCGAAAAAAAACCAGGCTGCTCAACCTCAGGCCAGCGATAAGGCTGGTTTGACGCTGGCAGATCTGGGTGGCGACAGCAGCCACAGTGAGCAACGGATCCTGAACTATTTCTCAGTGGCCAGAAAGCTCGGCTCCTCAGATATTCACTTCCTGATTTCAGACTCGCTCTTCCAGGTCAAAATGCGGGTTCACGGCTATTTACATGTGGTGGATGAACGTCAGAGAGAGGAAGGAATGTCCCTCTGTGCCACCTGTATTCTCTCTATGTCGGATGTGTCAGAAACCAGTTTCTACCCACACCGTGAGCAGGATGCACGACTCTCTCCAGCCATGATGCGGAAAATAGGCCTGTTTGGTGCCCGCTACAGCCACCGTCCAACTGGCGATGGTCTGATTGCGGTAATGCGCCTTATCCCGGATGACGGCAATAACGTACCTGACTTTCTACAACTGGGGTATTTGCCCGAACAAATCAAGCTACTGATACGCATGATTGACCGCCCTGAAGGGAAAATCATTCTCTCGGGACCTACCGGTTCTGGTAAGTCCACTACGCTGCGTACCGCCTGTCGGGTATACCTCGATACCAACCCCGGGCAACACCTTCTGACCATTGAAGATCCGCTTGAGGGACAGGTCGTGGGTGCTGTTCAGACCCCGATCATCTGCGACAAATCTGATGAAGAAGCAGTACATATCGCCTGGGGAAAAGCCATCTCGTCAGCTTTGCGACTGGACCCTGACTCAATCATGATGCAGGAAATGCGCGACCTTATCTCGATGCTGGCCACCATTTATGCCGCCCAGACCGGACACCTGGTGATGACTACGCTACACACAAACTCTGCACTCGGTATCCCGGAACGCATGGTTACGCTCGGCATTAACGAAAATCTGCTGTGTGATGCCCAGTTATTGATTGGACTTATCAGCCAGCGCCTGGTGCCCACGCTATGTCCTGAATGTCGTATATCCTGGCAGGATAAGGTCGCCAGCCTGACTCTCGAGGAAAAGGACTGGCTGGAGAAATACTGCAACATTGAAGGTATCTGTTCGACCGATAAGCTCTATTTCCACAACCCAGAGGGATGTGAAGCATGTACACAAGTGGTGGAGATAAACGGTCAGGTTCGCGGTAAAGTCGGTCAGGGGATCAGGGGGCGTACCGTCATTGCCGAGGTTATCGAGACCAATAACCGTCTTTTTAAGCTGCTGAAAACAGACGGCAAAGTCGCGGCGCGCCAATACTGGATAAATCACATGCAGGGGATCAGCCGTGTCCGGCACGTCCTGCATAAAATCAACGAAGGACTGGTCGACCCGCTGATGGCCAACCGTATCATTCCGCTCGATGAAGATGAACGTCTGGAGGTGGATGATGCGTGAAATGCACGTCCTGAAACGACTCCGATATACCCTGGTTCGCAAGACGTTCAGCGGTCGATACCGTGTTCAGTTCTATGATGCCCTGCGATTTCTGATTGAAAACCAGCAACAACTTAAGCCTTCACTGGAGAAAATGCGCAATGCTTGGACAAACTTCGGCCAGAACTGGCATCCCTACGTTGAGCTGACGGATGACTGTGTTGATGCCTTAAGGGAAAACAGCGGGGAAAAAACGCTGGAGCGTACGCTCTCCCGATGGCTACCGGCCGCAGAAGCGTCCGTCATAAGCGCAGGCATACGCAGTGAGTCACTACCACGCGCGCTAAGATACGCCTGTGCTCTGACCAGCGCCGGTAAGCGTATTCGTGCTGCAGTATGGCAGATGGCCATCTATCCGATCGGCTTTGCCATCATGATGGCCAGCACCATTTATGTGCTGAATACTGAGTTACTTCCCACGTTGACAGAAATCAGCCCGCCAGAGAACTGGACCGGTGCACTCGGCTTTCTTTATGGTATCTCGCTGTATTTCAGTGAATATGGCGTAATAACTGCCATCGCTACTATCGCATCAACTATCTGGACTATCTGGTCACTCCCCCGCTGGCACCGCCCCGACAAACTTCGCCGTGCATTCGACGGTCTGATGCCATGGTCGGTTTATAAGGATATTCAGGGTGCAACTTTCCTGTTGAACATCGGTGCACTACTGCAGTCCGGTGTCAAAACTAAAGACGCGCTGGAGATTCTGCAGGAAACGGCATCCCCCTGGCTTGCTGTGCGTATCGAAGCAATTACCGAACACGTTCGTGAAGGTAAACATTTCGGGCTGGCCCTGAAAGATTGCGGTTATGACTTTCCGTCGCAGGAAGCTGCCAACTTTCTCTCCCTTCTACAGGGGGACGGCGATGATGAAATCATAATTAACTACGGCCAGCGCTGGCTTGAACAAACTCTGGAGCGAGTAGCAAAACGTGCAGTCGTTATCCGCGGTCTCATGTTCCTGGCAATGATCCTGATGCTTTTGCTTCTGGTCCTTGTCGTTATGGATATCAATGCCCTTAACAGCTCGTCGGGCGCTTTTTAAACGAGGAAAAATCATGCAATTTAATTCCGAATCAACTTCTCAGACATACAAACCGGTTAAGACAGTGTTGCACCATCGAGGCTGGGGGTTTCTGGAACAGGGGAGTATTGCCCTGATCGTCCTGGTCGTCATCGGCCTTGTGCTGGCGGGATACTTCGCCCTCAAAAATAACGTCAACGTGGGTAAGGAATCATCGAATATTCAATCTCTCATCACCAGTACACAAAACCTGCTGAAAGGGGGAGATGGTTACACATTCACTTCCGGAGCCAAAATGATGGGCGCGCTTATCCAGATGAAAGTCCAGCCTAAAAGTATGACTGTACGGGGTACAGCCTCTTCAGGGACTGCCACACTTTACAATGGATGGGGTGGTGCAGTGACACTGTCACCTGTAACCGTGTCTGGATTCTCAAACGGATTCTCATTGACCTACGAAATGGTTCCTCAGGATGCCTGCGTCTCGCTCGCCACACAGCTCAGCCGAGCCAAAATTGCTGATGCCATTACCGTCAACTCCACGGCACACAGTGATGGAATCGTGACAACCGAAGAAGCCAGCGCACAATGCACAGCTGACAATGGGAGTACCGGTACTAACAAGCTGATCTTCACGCTTAACAGCTAAGGAGACGATATGCGGAGGGAACGCATTCTCTCCTGCTACCTGGCAATGATGCTGCTCATTTTTTCCCTTTCCCCAGGTCCATTGATGGCCAGTTCGAACTCCCCTCCTGATACGTTTGATGCCTGCTTTAATAGTGCCGGTGCCCGATACCAGATAGAGCCACTGCTGCTTAAGGCAATGGCCAAAGGGGAGTCCTGGCTCCGACCATGGGTCACAAACACTAACAGGGATAAAAAGGGCAATCCGGTCAGCACGGACTATGGGTTGATGCAGATAAATTCAACCCATGTGCCAAAGCTCATCCGAATGGGCATCATCCAGAGTGCAGAAGACCTGCTGA
This sequence comes from Citrobacter tructae, assembly GCF_004684345.1. Taxonomy (NCBI): domain Bacteria; kingdom Pseudomonadati; phylum Pseudomonadota; class Gammaproteobacteria; order Enterobacterales; family Enterobacteriaceae; genus Citrobacter; species Citrobacter tructae. Next base: position 13,597 of record NZ_CP038468.1, on the reverse strand, counting down.
AACGACCCTGTCTGAATATTCAGATCGGGGCGTGGATACTGGCCAGCCACTTTCAGGTATGTGGTGTGACATGGAATTGCCTCGGGTCTTACAACGCTGGATTTCGTAAGGACAGGCACGAAACTCGCGAACAGTATGCCAACCGTATCTGGGGGTTCTATCTGGAACTGAAAGGCCTTCGAGTCTGTCGGCAGGAGAAAGGAAAGCGAATATGCGAACCATCATAGTCACCAGCCTGGCAACAGCATGGAGCCTGCCGTTACTGCTGGGTTTTGCGCTAATTGGCAGATGCCTGATGTGGAGAGTACTCGACTTTCTGGAAGATACCACTGCTCATAGTAAGGAGCGGAACTCGCTTCTAACTGCTGGGATTTGGCTTTTCGCCACGTTCAGTATGATCGCTGCCCTGTCACCGACTCCAATTGCCGATCGGGCTGCTGCCATCATGATGATGGGCTTCCTGCTTCAGTCCGGTATCACCGACGCAGTCAGTGGATATTTGCCACGTACTTTCACAGCACGTCTGTTACTTGGAGGACTTATTTGGGGAGTAACAAAAGACGTTTCGATTGCAGGTGTATATACGCAATTGGTGGAAATCGCTGTGGTGGGCGGCCTGATGACGTTGCTGAGTATCCTGATAAACCGGGGCGATCAGCGTCTTGGTCGGGGAGATTTATGGCTGATAACAGGTCTGACGGCCTGGATGGGGGGGAAAGATGCAGCACTGGCCACTCTGTTTGGTGCTGCAGCCTTTATGCTCTGGCTGCTAACCTGGCATTTGTCCGGAAAAAAAGAGGGGCCCCTTGGCCCCTGGTTGTGTCTTAGCGGGAGTCTCTTCCAGTTATCCAATCTGTATCAACCTGTATGGATATCAATCTTATGAAAAAGCACGATCGTGGCTGGGCGAATCTTGATGTTGCTCTGGCGCTCATAGTTGTGATGGCAATGACCGTCTTTGGACTCACTAAATACAAAGACTGGCAGCAGGAGAAAAACTGGCAGGTTGAAGCCTCCCATATCAGTACATACGCAGCTGCTGCACGGGGATACGTCGGTCGTAACTACGCCACTTTGTTAAGCGCAACCAGTACCACCGCGCCGACAGTGATAACTACGGCCATGCTTAAAAACACGGGTTTCCTGCCGTCCGGTTTCACCGAAACAAACAGTCAGGGTCAGCGTTTGAACACTTATCTGGTCAGGAATGGGCAAAACACGGAGTTACTACAGGGCATGGTAGTATCCAGCGGTGGCAGTGTATACCCGGACAAGGCATTGAGGCTGATATCAAGGGATATCAAAACCGGTTTCGGGGGCTACATTGATGATGGTAAAACCGCCACAGGTGCCCTGCGTTCTTGGAAAATCCTGCTGAGCAGTTACGGTGCCACCTCTGGTAATGGACATATTGCAGTACTCCTCTCAACAGATGAGCTGTCTGGTGCGCAGGAGGACAACGACAGGCTGTACCGTTTTCAGGTAAATGGGCGTCCCGATCTGAATAAAATGCACACTGCTATCGACATGGGTGGTAACAACCTGAACAGTGTCGGCACCATTAATGGCCAGACTGGAACATTTAGCGGAAACGTCAGTGGGTCAAACGGTATTTTTACCAGTAATGTCAGCGGTGCAAACGGTAGTTTCACCCAAAACATTACAGCCGGAGCACAGGTAAAAGGAGCAACGGTCCGTGCCGACAGCGACATTAGCGCCGGACGCAATATTACGGCAACTAACGAGGTTTCTGGTGCCACAGTCAAAGCAACAGGCAACTTGTCAGCAGGTGGGGTTTTGCAGTTGGATCGGATCAATGTTGCAGGCATCGCTTGTTACCCGAATGGGCAGATAAGCCGCGATGCCAATGGCGGCGTACTTTCCTGTCAATCCGGTGCGTGGACGTCCAGCGGCAAGGTATCAGCATTTGAAATGATTCAAGGAAATGATGCTTGTGGCAAATACGTCTACTCAAAAGCCTACTGTCCTGCCGGAAAACAATTGATTTCGGGTGGCTGGGTTCTCTCAAACTGGACAGGTGGTAACGGGTGGAACGCCCCAGATTCCTCAATGCCATCACCATCAGATAATGCCTGGCAACTTGTTACTGGAGGTGGTGTTACGGGTGGAACGTGTATGCGCGCAATAGCGTGGTGTGCTAAAAATTAACTGAATGATAAACTTGGATAAATCCTCAAGCACAAGCAAAGGAAGCCGCTAATAATGCTTACGTATCTCTTCAGTACATTAAGAAACAGGTTGAAAGTACCGACTGCCAGAAACCTCTTCAACACAACAAATCTTCGAAGAAAATCACGCAACAAGTTGCTCAAAAAATCAGGGGTTGTCATAACTGGCGAAAGCGCAGTAACCCCCCCATTTTTTTATGAATATGGTCGCATAACGATCGGTCAAGGTGTCTACATCAACACTGGATGTGTCTTCCTCGATCATGCGTCAATTTCGATAGGCGACAATACCCTGATTGGACCGAATGTCACACTGACGACAGCCAGCCATGAAACTTCGCCTGAATTGAGATGTAGTGGCGTTACTCAGGCTCCAATCAGTATTGGCCATAAGGTATGGCTAGGAGCAGGCGTCGTCGTTTTACCGGGCGTTACAATTGGCAATAACAGCGTTATAGCGGCAAACAGCGTAGTACGTTCGGATGTACCAGAAAATACGTTGTACGCAGGTTCTCCTGCTGTTTTTAAACGCAACATATGATATGGGTTACTGGAAACGAAACACATTAAAACTGCCGTAATCGCACCCATAAGCCATCATTCCATTTGATGTAATCGAGAACGATTGGCCATCAGGAACATCAAATGAAAAACTTCCAGATTTCTGCCACTGAGAGTTACCATCGATTGAGTGTGCAACAGTAAGGCCGCCAACTGTAGCTGTCAGTGAAAACGTATTGGCACAGTTATCTGAGTTACCAAAGTTGATTTTTTTGGGGGGGGGATTGCCTCCCCAGGCATATATTTTAAACTGCTTTCCAGTTGTGTTGCTGCTACTAAAAAAGCCTTTAAACGCTCCGAGAGAGGTGTAAATACCATCAGATGGAGAGGGGGAACGCCAGGCACCGGATTGACAGTCACACTGACTCTGTTGAGTTCATTTTTATGAGCAGCTAATTATGAAGCTGCATTTCCCTGTTAAATCCGTTCGGTTAGTGCCTGGGTGAAAGACATATTCATCATAGTAGCCGCATGTAACCACTCGGTTTGCATCTACGGCAGCAACTTGACCGGCGAAGTAATTTGGTTTCCATCCATGTGGATTTTCGCTATTGCTGACACTCCAGGTGCATCGGTTTTGGCTAAAACCTGTGGGCAGCGGAATCTGTTGCCCGTTGCCGATTAAACCCGTTAAAACTGTACTCCCTATGTTCCTGCGCCAGACACCGGATTGACAGTTAGAAACAGTTGATCATAACAGCACCGCCTAATGTATTAGTTTGCCAGAGGTACTTACCTTCACCATCCGGCCCGGCTACTGGGTAGATCTGCGATCCACCACCTTGTCCGTAATGCCCTAAAGCACAATATCTGGCCCATGTAATATTGTTGACACCAACTGGAGAAGCGACAGAAAAAAAACCGATTTTCAAACCACTATTCCACACGCCGGATTGACAGATTAATTAATTCAGTCTGACTGCAAAACATCTAACGTTATCTATAGTGCAAGTTTGGTTATCTTCTGTACAAGCATCAGATCCAGTGGCGACCCAACCTTGTGCCGTTAACCCGCTCGAATTCAAGGAAGTCTGGCAAATATCGCCGTAGTTATTCCCTGAATTTACTGACCATGTGTAACGCTGTATTTTTTTTTCCCCAGAATTAGCCCAGGCACCGGATTGACAGTTTCCTCAACCGGCTTTGACTATGTAGTTAAACGCAACGTTCTTAGGGCGTACTTCACTACCATTTGAGTAGTAATGATCCATACCGTTATGATGGCCTTCGAGCCTACCACCAGTATTAAGGATCATATTACTTTGGTCTTTTTGGTAACTGAGAATAGCTCGTCCATTGTCGAGGCCGCGCCCATTATCCCAACCACGTATAAATGTGCCGCGTAGATCGGGTAATACACATCCAGGATAAACAATAGCCAGTTTAGGGTTAGAACCGCATGAAAAGCTCTGCCCTGCCATTAAAAAGAAACCTGGTGGGGGTGTTGTGGAAGGCCACGGAATAGGGCTACCAACAGGGTAGCTGTCAGATCCGCCCCACACGCCGGATTGACAGAATTATTGCATTTTTCTCTTAAGGCTTTATTTTCTTCACCTTTTTAGGAGTAATGATGTCTTCCGTTGCGCGTATTAGAAAAATGCCCCTCAGTCGTGGCCTCGATAAATATTACGAATCAGTATCTGTTCATAAAAAGGGCCACCTTCAGGAGTTTTACCGAACCAACGTCATTAAGCGCCACCCACTGGCCAGCAGGAATATGGACGAAATCACCACGGTTGATATTGCCGCCTACCGTGATGAAAGACTGACCCAGCGCAACCCCAGGACGGGGAACCCTATCACCGGTAATACAGTAAGACTTGAGCTGGCGCTATTGTCATCACTTTTCGGTATTGCGCGTGTGGAATGGGGAACCTGCCGTAGCAATCCGGTCGAATTAGTGCGTAAACCGAAAGTATCAAAAGGTCGTGATCGCCGCCTGACATCCACTGAAGAGCGCAGACTGTCCCGGTATTTCCGCGAGCGAAACTTAATGCTGTATATAATCTTTCATCTCGCGCTGGAGACAGCCATGCGTCAGGGTGAAATCCTTAACCTGCAATGGGAATATATTGATCTGCAGCACGGTGTGGCGCACCTGCCAGACACCAAGAATGGGTCATCGCGTGACGTTCCCCTCTCACGCAAAGCACGTAATCTGCTTCAGATGTTGCCGGCCCAACTAAAAGGTAAAGTATTTTCCTATACGTCATCCGGTTTCAAAAGCGCCTGGCGGCTCGCCCTCAAGGCCCTCACTATCGAAAATCTGCATTTTCATGATCTTCGGCACGAGGCCATCAGTCGCTTTTTCGAGCTCGGTACACTGAACGTTATGGAGGTCGCTGCAATTTCGGGTCATCGGTCGATGAATATGCTTAAACGCTACACCCATCTGAGAGCTTACCAACTGGTCAGCAAGCTGGACGCGCGACGGCGCCAGACTCAAAAGATTGCCCCCTACTTCGTACCTTATCCCGCACTGGTAGAACAGGATTGCGGAAGTACTGGTGACATAAGAGTGATGCTATGCGACTTCGAAAACTTGATGGTGTCGGCGCCGACCCGCGAACTTGCCCTGACCCGCGCCAGCGAACTGCTACTACGCACTCTGGCACTTGCTGCCCAGCGCGGCGAACGAGTCCCTGCACCAGGGGAACTCCCCATCAAAACAAACGACCACATCATGATTTGTCCGCTTAACCCCGACCAGGCTCTCTCGGCCCGGGCGTAACCTTTATCCTGGAGGGACTGTGTATCTGATTATCCTTTCAGCAGTACCGCTGACATTACTGCTGTATTGCCCGGTAATGACAATCGTTAGTGCCGTGACGCCCTGGACAGGGTTTCGCACGGCCTCGGTTAGTCATCGAAAGAAGCATTACACTACCCTGCACCTTTCGACATTTGACCGGGTTGGTCATCTTAATCTTCATCGTGCAGCGCGCTTTCACCGTAGTTTTCTTGCCACGTTGCAACTGGCGTTACAAAGGGACAGCGCCCCAGTGTACTTCACATCCCATTTGATGCGCCCGGCACACATGAAAAGCATGACCCTCCTGATGGGAAAAATGGACGATACACACCGCTGGCGCTGGATCACAGTATCGATTCCTCCTGCCGTCAGGAACGGGATACGGCTACAAACACTGGTACAGGAATGGCGCTGGATTACCGTACCGGAAACCGGCGTGCTTGTACTCATTCGACCGCGCCGGAGAATGCGTTAAAACGACAATACACAAACGCAATTAAAACGCACACGTAAACGCAGTCGATCTACACGATCGAATTAACTCGTTATACATGCGCGTCACGATTAATTATTCTTTAACTCACTGAACCGCAAGATGTAATTTTACTTAAGGGGGCCACGTGGCAAACAGTCTTACCGCAATTTTCACCTCGCTTCTGGCGCTCCCCGACCTTGATCGGAACAGGATTGCAGAACTGCTTCAGCGCAATGAAAAGAAGCCTATGCAGACCACGTCACTCCGAATGAGACCCGGCACCCGCCAGCTGATTGATGAGTTATCCGGCAAGATTGGGATATCTCAATCGGAGCTACTGAATCTGGTTATAGAAGGTTCTCTGCGCGATATTTTCCTGCCGTTCAGCAATACCGCGCTTAGTATCATCGATCGCTTTGAGGTGCTAATGCAGGCACATGAGCTTGACCCGACTGATATCGCAGAGTTGCTTTCGTCATGGAATGTTCGGGTGAGCGTACTGCAGGACAGGGAACGAACGATGGACTATCTGTCCACTCCGCTCCTGCAGGCGCTCGCTCAGTGGTTTTTCGTTTCACAGGACTGGTTGTTAGGCAGGAATGTTCCAACGGTCGACACCACCCTGGCTCGACATCAATGGCCACAAACAGAAGATGCCTTACGGAAGATGATAATTCCTTCAGATGAGAATAATAATGACAGCGTTATTTTCTGGACGACCGAACATACAGGTGAGGATGAATATCAGGAACAAACCGGCATATTAATTAAGAAGAAAATTTCTTCATCCCTGCTGACATATTTCCCGGTGTTATCCATTATTCCGCTCGTTCTGAATAAAGAGCAAAAATACTGGAAAGAACGCCTCCTCAGAGAACATGCCGCAACAGGCACTCTGCGCACCGTAACGGTCAGCAAGGGACTATCCACAGCGCTTGAACAGGGAATAACACTACCCGCACTTATATTCAGACAGCTTTAAACCACGCAGAAATATTGAATTAAAAAAGAAAAAGAAATTTTTGATGCTGCCGCATCAAGACCTTCTTTTGCCCAAAATCCAGACTTGACTACAGGAAATTTAATGATGAAAAAGACTTACATTGCAAAAACACTGATTTCTTCCGCCGTCATGATGGCTTTTCATGCAGGTGCAGCAACCTCCTACATGGAAGCCCGCAGCGATGCCATGGGGGGGACCGGCGTGGCCTCTGCACACTACGGCACTGCTGCCTTATCCAACCCGGCACTCCTGACAAAGTTTGGCGCGAATGATGACTTCAGTCTGGTGCTGCCGTCCGTGGGTGTCCAGGTGGCAGACCCCGATAAGGCCATAGATACTGCCGATGACGTGAAAGATCTGTGGAACAAATTTGACAATGCTGTCGACAGCCAAAGCGGTGTTAGCGAAAGCGCTGCCGCGTTACGAAATAAGCTGGAAGATTTGAAAGATGTGAAGGCAAACGGGCAGGTCGGGGCATCTGTTATTGCCACCACCCCAAATAAAGTACTCCCATTTGCTGTTGTCGTGAAATCCTGGGGCACCGTTTCCGTAAATGGCACGGTCAGCGACCACGATCTGCAATATCTCGACAAAATCGCCAGCGGGGCCATACCGGCGGATGCGGTAGACAAAGATGCACTAACGTCCCGAGCCTATGGTCGGGCGGCCGTCATCACCGACGTAGGTGTGGCTATGGCGCATGAATTTGAAACGGCAGGACACAGCTGGTCACTGGGCATTACACCCAAGTATCAGCGAATCGATCTTTTCAATTACAGCGCAACGGTAAACGACTTCGACAAAAATGACGTGAACTCAGACGATTACCACAACACCAAAACCGGATTTAACGCCGACATCGGTCTGGCCACAAACCTCGGAGATAACTGGATGCTGGGTCTGGCGGTACAGAACATCATTGCCCGCAGTGTTGACACTAAAGAAGTGAACGGCGAGAAAGAAACGTTCAAAGTGAAACCTCAAGCCACTGCCGGCGTCGCATGGAGCAACAACGTCCTGACTACCGCACTCGATGTGGATCTGACCGAAGCCAGCCGTTTTGAGCGAGATGACAAACGCCAGTTCGCCAGTGTAGGGGCTGAGTTGAACGCCTGGAGCTGGATGCAGGTTCGTGCTGGTTATCGCCAGAACATGGTCTCCAGCGAGGGTAACGCCTTCACCGCGGGTCTGGGCTTCTCACCGTTTGATGTAGTACACCTGGACCTTACCGGTATAGCCGGAACTGATCGTACCTACGGCGCGGTTGCGCAGTTGCAGTTCACGTTCTGATAATCATAGGGAAGCCCGCAATGGGCTTCCTCTGCCGTTTACTTCCGATCAATATCTCTACCGTCTGCAAAACTCCGTCTCCTTGAATCTTCTGGCTTTAACCTCAGTCGCCCTCCCGGCAAGGTAACTACTATGAACTACTTAATTCTTCCCGGCGTGCTGGCTATCTCTCTTCTTGCCGGCTGCCAGCCCTGGATTCCGCCATCGACGCCTCCAGCTTCTGTTTCTCCTGACCGCTACGGCGCAGCATCATCCGTCGCCGTTGCCCGTCACACGCAATATCAGATGTGGAATAACGGTCTTTGGTCCGGTTCGAAAATTGCACCATCGCCCATGGAAATCATACGTACCAACAGTGCTGACGTTTCCTTCGACTGGGAAGGTGATGCTGTGGAGTTGCTGGCTGAACTGGCGCGTGCACGCGGCCTGCAGTTCAACTACAGCGGCGTGCGTCTGCCCTTACCCGTAACGCTACACGTTCGGGGTATGACGTTCAGCAACGTGCTGCGTGTGATTGAAGCGCAGACAGCATGGCGAGCTACCCTGAATCAGTATCCGGGACTGCTGCAGCTCAATTTCATGCAACCGGAGACAAGTAAGAAATGAAATATTTTCTCTTATTACTTTTCCCTGCGCTACTCCTGACCGGTTGTGCCGCCGAGCATCCTGCGCCAACAACTGATGCGAGTGTGCCTCCACCGGATATGCAGGCCTGGCTCAATCCGGAGCGACAAAGACCAGACAGTATTTCCGAAACTCGCTGGCAGATGCTTACTGATGCCGGCAGAACACTGGGATTTCGGGGGGGTAAATCTCAGCGTGCATGGGAGTTGACCCAGGCGCTAAATGCCCGCGAGTCCACCCTCAATGCCCTTTACGATTTCCGGCCGCTTATCAGCCCTGAGGGCTGGCTGCCGCCGGTTATCGATGAAGCGCAGGACGTTGCACACATCACTCCTAATCAAATCCGCACCGCCTCAAAGGTTTGGACCATTATCCGACCGGAGAGATTTGTCAGTAACCCGCCCAGTTGGCGCAGTTGGTTACTTCGCGGGCTGGCCACCACGGCAACCCCGGGCACAGAAGGACTGGTCGTGCCGGAAGACAGCTCTCAGAGAAAGGTATGGGAAGACGCGCTGAAAAAAGGCTGGCAGGAAGGTCGCGCAAATGCTGACCTGACCCTTGAAGCCAGTATGAATCAGCTCACCCGTGATTATCGGGGCATGATGCTTTACTCCCTGCTCTGGCGTCGGGGCATGATTTCCCGACCGGAAGTTACCGAACAACAACAGACTGTGACCGGCAGTGGGCAGAAACTCGTTACTGGCGATCGCGTACGCCGACTCAAATCACATGCGTCGTTTGAACTCCAGAAGTCCCGCTGGCGCCCGTCTGTTACCATTCAGTAAGGAGTTTTCTCGTGAACACATCTCTTATCCCAGATAAGTTCGGGATTTTTCCATTCAGTGGAGCCTTCACCGCCGACGAGTTCAGGGCATTTTTTGCCTGGTGCTCAGCACAGGCCGTTAGTGACGTGGACCTGGTCGGTGGCTCTCCAGTTTCTGTTAGTCGTTATGGTCGGCGTGAGAGAGTCTCCGACACCGTACTGCCGAATACCATGCTCGGCAATATGCTTGATGACCTGCTGGGACCAGAAGTGCGCCCTAGAGTGCAGGGAGGTAAACCGTCGGACAGAGCCATCCAGATCGACGGTGATATGCACGGGCGTCATGGCCTGAAGCGGGGTGAACGCGTGCGACTGCGCGCACACATTATTCAGGGAACCTCTGCCCGGGAAGAAAAGGCATTATCCGTCACTCTGCGCGTTATCCCACATATCATCCCCGACTTTCTGAAGATGGGTATAGAGCCTGAACTGGCAGCCTCCATGTTGCCAAAAACAGGGCTGGGTCTCATCTGCGGCGAAACAGGTTCCGGAAAATCAACGCTTCAGGCGGCGTTGTATCGACACTGTCAGAACACTCAACCTGACCGCAAGATAGTGACCTACGAAGATCCGGTTGAGTACATTCTTGGCCGTCCCGATGACCTTCTGCCACCGCATCAGGCTCAGGTAGGCCGTGACGTGGCGAGTTTTGCAGATGGGCTTCGCTCCGCCATGCGCCGTAACCCGGAGGTCATCGGTATCGGGGAGATCCGCGATACTGAAACAGCAGAAGCCGCTGTTCAGGCCGGGGAAAGCGGGCACATGACTATCGGGACTCTGCACTCTAAGTCGCCAGGTGAAACCCTGAACCGATTACTTGGTTTGTTCCCGCCTCAAATTCGAGATGCGCGTGCGTGGGAGCTACTTGGTATGTTGCGTTTCATCGCAGTCCAGGTACTTGTCAAAACGACTGACGGCAAACGTCGTGCCCTTCGGGAATACATCGTATTCGACGATGACTTACGCGATGCGCTTCAGAATATCCCTTCAGAAAAGTGGCCGGCGTACATCGACACCATTCTGAGGATGGAAAAACGGCGTATTGTCGATCAGGTGCGGGAAGGTTTCGTAACAGGTGACATAGACAGAGATGAAGCAGCGCTCTATCTGTCAGGTAAGGAACTCACGCAATGAAACGAGAAGGATTCTGGCGTTATGCCACTCCGCCGGTCAGCTTTTTTGGTATTCCGCTGCCGTTCCTGCTGCTGTATCTGATCTGGTTTCGCTGGCCATCCATGAACACGCTGTATATCTGTTCCGCCATTCTGGGATTCTTTGTTGCACTGAATTTCTTTGGCTGGAGTGTACGTGCCATCTGCCTGCGCGTGATTAGTACCTTCAGGGGAAAGATTGCCTCCGGTCGCCCCTGGTGGTACCGACACTTCATCGAAACGCCGCGAGACTGGACCGGTCTCTGAGCCCAGTCTGACACGCCAGTTCTCCACAGCGCTTACGCGCTTCCCCCTCTATATCTTCCAGGATTGTGACCATGCAAAAAAGTCACCGTATATGGCTTGCCGTACCTCACGAAGAGAAGGACGACGCCATCAATGCCCATCCACGTTTGGATAATGGCCAGAAAGCACTTGAATGGGACAATGAACACCGGCTCTGGTATGCCCGACCAGGTGCCGACCTGAACAAGTTCGAACGATGGATGCCCCGACCACACGAACTGTCGATGAATGCAGAAGACCCGGTAACAGAGTTTGCACAAAAACTCGAAGAAGCAGGGCTGATGGTTAAAGGGCTGCCCGTAATGGATGGCAGCCTTCAGCGTGTACCGACGAAACAGGACAGGAAGGGTTCCAAAAGCGGAGCTTACAAAGCATACCTGGACGGGCGCCCTGCCGGATGGTATCGCGATTATCGCAGCGCCGACGCTAAACCAACGCAGTGGGTGTTTTCAGGTGGTGGCGAGATGGACCCGCTTGCGCGCCTACATCTCCGGGCTCATGCCCAGCAAACCCGTGAAGACAATGCACGTGCTCTTGAGCTGCAGTATAACCGTCAGGCGGAATATGCCGCCCGATACGTTGACCGGTACCCGCAGGCTACAACAAGCACCTATCTGACCCGCAAGGGAGTAGAGGCCGCTCCGGGTATAAGAATCAACGAAAAACAAGAGCTTGTTATCCCCTTCAGCAACGCGCATGGCGACATTCGTTCTTACCAGCGTATTCCACTTACCGGTGGGAAAGACGCCCGGATCCTTAAAGACAGTGAGAAAACAGGTAACTGGTTTGCTCTCGGGACCCCGCAGAATGGCAAGCCGCTGTTGTTTGCTGAAGGATATGCCACAGCAGCCTCCATACATGAGGCATCAGGCCTGCCGGTACTGATGACTATTGATGCGGGAAACATGATTGCCGTTGGTCAGAACGCCCGTGCCGTCTGGCCAGACAGTCAATTTATCTTCTGCGCTGACAACGACCATCAATTAAAAAACCCGCAGACTGGTGAGCCAGAGAATAAGGGCATCCTAAGTGCCACCAAGGCCGCCGAACTGACGAACGGAGAGGTAATAGCACCAGCATTTACACCGACGGAGCTTGAACAAAACCTTACTGACTTCAACGATTTAATCCTCAGCAGAGGAAAAGACCTCGCCAGGCATCTCATCAATGTTCAGCTTCACGCTATGGGGATAGAAACCCCATTCAACACAAACTCACAAACCCGTAACGCCTTTGTAGAGGGCGGTCTCGTCTTCACCCCTGTTCAGGAAACTGCTATGGATAATCATGAATCTCCGGATATCGCACATATATCCGATAATGACATCGCCCGTGAACATACCGTCAGTGAGTTGGCCGAGGCCACTGCAGCAGAAAAACCAGCGACGGGGGCACCAGTGCAGCCTCCGGAAAACCAGGCGTCACATAAAGCCGGGCGTGAAACGATAACTTTGTTTCATGGTTCACCTGCAGCCTTCAGTGCCATTGATTCTGAAAAAATAGGATTAGGTCAAAACCTCGTGGGGAGAGGTTTTTATACTGATACGTCTGTTTTAGGCGTGCACTATGTAATGGAGGAAATAAATCATAAGGACTATCACGTATATGAATTAGAGATCCCTTCTGAGTCTGTTATTTTAGACCGTTGGGATAATTCCACATTAACAGAAGAACTGCGGGCACGAATCAGAGAAGCTGGAAATTCGGGGCATCAGCAACTCAATGAAAACGAGAGCATTTCTCGCTCCGAGCTTGGAAATAAACTCGCTGACAGCAAGGCGATAGATGACACCTTTCTTAACTTCGCCAGCAGCCCTCAGGGGATGAGCATTCTGAAAGAAGCAGGCGTTGATGCATTAAAAGACAATAGTTATGTCGCTATTATCAATACGGATTTAATTGATAATATTCGTTTGCGCTCTGCAGGTGGAAATATAAAAGCAGAAATGACGAAATATATAGATAAGGCATTAAGTAACGTTGCTCAGGATGCATCAAGATTGTCAAATATATTGCAAAAGGAACAGAATCTTTCAATACATTATGAAGCCATCCGTTCTGAACTAATAAATCTTACAGTGGCTCAAAACCGGCCCGAAGAAGCTGAAAGATTGACAGCTCTACTTACACATACATTCGTTGAAACTATTGATAGTCCCCCTGATAGAAAAACAAATATTACCCCCTTAAACCGACTATATGCGGAGGCAATAAGAAGCCTTGACCTGAATCACGATGATAGCGCTGCGCAACTGGGTCGCATTATTGATAGTGCTGTTGTAAACATAAACCCTGACCAGAAATTCGTTGCTGAACCCAATAAACCAGAGCCGGCAATTCCTGCTAACGAACAGAATCCCGCGCCGACTGAGCCGGAACAACCTCAACCTGCAGATGTACGCGATGAGCCATCCCCCATGCCC